>DATNDP010000258.1:0-7516 GCA_035553195.1 Candidatus Acidiferrales bacterium | reverse complement strand
CAAATGGGCTAGGCAAAGGGGAGAGGCGCTCCTAACCTTCAGCATTACATCCAGAATTGTAAACACATATAAGGGGAGGAGTTTGTGGCCGCTTACAAAATCCGGAAATCCCAACTGCTGCTCAGCTTACTTCGATGAATTCTTCCTCATCTTCAGTTGGCACGGGCTGCCCTGGAACGAAGTCGGAAGCAAGTTGCGCGCCCGCCAGAATCATGAGCCCGGAGATGAAAGCCCAGAACATTAGAGTCACGGAAATGGAAAATGGTCCATAAACCTCTGGAAAATTGAGTCGCGGAAGTGCGCTGACATAAAGGTAACGGCCCAACTCCCAGAGGATTCCCATGGCGATTGCCGAAGGCAAAACCCGGCGCGGACTTACCTTTCCGTGGGGCAAAATCCAGTAAAGCAGAAAAAAAGTGCCGATACTCGACGCTGTGGCCAGAATCTTCAAGGTGATCGCTGTGATCACTGTAAAAATGATGTTCCTGTGTCCCAGCATCACAAATTGCAGGGCCCACTGGTTTCCCGCAGCCAGTACAACTGATACCAAAGTGAGAATGCCGCAAGCTAACGCCAATAAAAGAGAAACGATCTGATTGCCCAGATAAGACCGGTTTTTAGCAAATCCCCAGATCTGATTGAAGGCCACTTCCAGCGGCAAAAACACTCCCGTCGACGTGATCAGCAGGATCACTACGGAGGCCATTTTGACCCGGCGTCGGGTCGAAACCAGGGCGTCAAGATTCCGAATTACGAATTCCTGATTGGTCGGCAGATGGCTCTGTAGAAATTGCGCCACTACGTCAAACATCATTTGCGAGTGAAAGACGTTTCGAATCAGCCAGATCAGCAGGACCATGAAAGGAAAAAACGAAAGAATCGCATTGGCTGCCACGGAAAAAGCAAAGGTGTGCGCTTCCGTCTTGGTAAGATAACGCAGCGTATGCAAGCCACGCGTCCGCAACATTTCTACCCATCCTTGAAGCAATGCTTCGGCGGGAGATTGCGCCAAGGGTTCCGGGTTCAGAGCGGGCGAAACCGAGTTTGATGACATGAAAATGGTCCAAATCGTATCAGAGTCACTGCTCTTTCTGAACGCCGAGAAAAACCTGCCTAGGCAAATGAAAGTGACTTAAGCAAACCAGCTTTGGGAAATCCGCCCTCGTTTAAGACAACCGCAAATGCGGGATATGAACCTCCCAATAAAAACACTTTACAAGATCCCGAGTTCCTGAATATCATTCCTAGCCCGCCCAAAAGTGCATGTCCGGGTGGGTGTTTGGGTTGATGTTTTGGTTACTGCGCGGAGCTTTACGAAACAACTGGCGCGGCAGGCGCGGCGGCAAAATAGCGCGCCCATGCACCTTCTTTTGTTGGGCCAACTCGCGGCAAAGCAGCAACCTCTTCTCTCTTCCTGACTTCCGGCAGGGGAGAATTTCACTCATTGAGGCGAAAGGAGTTAGTTTGTGAGAGAGAAGGGTACAGTTAAGTGGTTTAATGGCGCCAAAGGATATGGATTTATCCAACGTTCGACCGGAGAGGACGTTTTCGTCCATTTTTCAGCAATCCAGGAAAATGGTTATAGGACCCTGAACGAAGGGGAAACCGTGGAGTTTGAACTCCTCAAAGGGCCCAAAGGATATTTGGCAGCCAACGTCATGCGCGGCGCAGCAAACTAAGAAGGACAGAGAATTTAGAAATTACCCCTTGCTTCGGCAAGGGGTTTTTCTGCATTTGTGCCTGATCCAAAATGCTCTGATGAGGCTTACTCAATCTTCAATTCCTTCCACTTCCGGTCAACAAGAGCTTTGGTCTCTTCATCCATAAGGATCTCATCCGGCCAGGGGCGGGTGAAGCCTTCCGTCGGCCATTTGCGGGTGGCATCAATGCCCATCTTCGAGCCGAAGTTCGGCAGGCGCGAGGAGTGATCGAGAGAATCCACAGGCCCGAGCGTAAATTGAATGTCCCGCTCCGGATCAATGTTATTGGTCACCTTCAGCACTACTTCGGGAATATTCTGCACGTTCACGTCCTCATCCACTACGATGATGCACTTGGTGAACATGGCCTGGCCGAGCGCCCAGATGCCGTTCATCACCTTCCGCGCATGTCCGGGATATGACTTGCGAATGGAAACGATCATAAGGTTATGGAATTGCCCTTCCACAGGAAGGTTCACGTCCACGATTTCAGGCACTGTCAGCTTCATCAGTGGGAGAAAGATGCGTTCCACGGCCTTTCCCATCCAGGCGTCTTCCATGGGCGGTTTGCCGACAATGGTTGTGGCATAAATCGGGTTTTTGCGATGCGTGATGCAAGTGACATGGAAGACCGGGTACTCATCTTCCAGTGAGTAGAAGCCGGTATGATCGCCGAAAGGGCCTTCCGTACGCAGCTCTTCCAGTTTTACATAGCCTTCGAGCACGATTTCGGCTGATGCAGGCACTTCAAGATCAACGGTTTCACACCTGACCAGCTCAACCGGTTTTTGGCGGAGAAAGCCGGCAATGATGAATTCCTCAACTTCTGGCGGGGCAGGAACGATGGCGGAAAACGTGGTTGCGGGATCCGTGCCGATCGCGACTGCGACTTCCATTTTGCCCGCAGGACGATCACCGGCCGCGAGCATTGAGCCGCCACCTGAACGGGCCATAATATCCACTGCGTGACGCTGATTCGCAGGCGAGGGCGCCTCCGCTCCACTGGTTTCAGTCCGGTTGCTCATGCGCAGCATGTCACGATAATGTTCGGCAGCTACTTTCTGGCGCTGCCAATGCATGCCTGCGGTGGTCGCGTCATAAACCTGAATGCGATACATCCCCACGTTACGTTTGCCCGTTTTTGGATCGCGGGTGATCACACACGGTAAGGTGATAAAGCGCCCGGCGTCTTTAGGCCAGCACTGCAGGATAGGAAAGTCGAGCAGCGAGAAACCTTCCTTGCGGACGACCTCTTTGCACGGCCCGGTCTGCACAACCCTGGGAAAGAATTTGCCCATGTCGGCCAGCATGGGAAGCATCTTCAGCTTTTCCAGAAAGCCTTCCGGCGATTTCATGTTCAGCAGTTGCCGGATACGCTCGGCGATCTCGTCCAAATGCTTCACGCCAAGCGCCATTTGCATACGGCGCTCCGAGCCAAATTGGTTAATCAGGAGAGGAATGCCATTTGCGCCTTTGACGTTTTCGAACAGCAGCGCAGGGCCGCCCGGATGCCCATATTTCTTGGCTGCTCCCTTGGAGACACGATCCGTAATCTCCGCGATTTCCAGCACGGGATCGACCTCGGCGCGAATGCGATTTAGCTCGCCGGCGCGATCCAGGGCCGCGATCCATTGTCTCAAGTCGTCAAAGACCAAGGGAGTCTCCTGGGAGAATAAGTGAACTGGGTGATTATAAACAGCAGTCAGCGGCCAGCAATCAGCAATCAGCATTCCGTCCCCGACCATTTTGGAACTAAAGCAGGCCAATCTTCCGTCGTGAGAAATCTTTAGGGACTGAGTGCTGATTGCTGAGTGCTGACTGCTATTTACAACCTGCTCGGTGGAGCTCACATCATAACGGCTGAGTAAAGACTCTGGAGTACTGTCCCCTCATGGCCAACATTATTCAAGCAGAAAAAGAATACATTGATGCATTCTTCCGTCTAACGCTGAAGCCGAGCGGCGCGGCAGACGTTATGCCCATGCTGCTTTCTCTCACGCCGGAACAGCGCAAGGATTTCGTCGACCTGGCAGATTCAAATCACGTGGTGGTCCGCGCTTTTGAAGTAATCAACCGTGTTGCCGGCCATCTGGGGCACGCGGAGTTGCAGGCGTGGGCCGTCTCCGTCCTTTCGGCAGAGCGGCATCGCATCCACAACGCGCTCAAGGAACTCGAGCAGGTCTGCAAGGCGCTGGAAGAGGAAGATTGCCCAAATGTGGTCATGAAATCATTAGACCACTGGCCTGACTTGGGGAATGACCTGGACCTGGTGGTTCTGGGCGATACGCAAAAAGTCGTCCACGTTCTTCAAGGGCGATTTGGCGCACATGTGGAAGCGCGAAGCTGGGGCGACCGCTTGGCCAATAAGTGGAACTTTGCTTTGCCTGGGTTGCGTGAGGCGATTGAAGCTCATATCGGACGGCTGGGCCAGACGGGAGAGCACATTGCTCTGGCGCAACGATTTATTGACCGCCGCGTGAGTATTGCTGTGAATGGTTGTCAATTCTTTGTCCCTGCTCCGGAAGAGCGGATCTATGCTGCCACGCTGCAACGCATGTATCGCCATTTCTATTTCCGGGTTTGTGACATTCTGAATGCCGCCGCGATTGTGGAATCAGGAAAACTCAACTACCACGATTTGCGTGCCGGAGCGCGACTGGCGGGAATCTGGCCTGGAGTAGCAAGCTTCCTGAAAATAGTCTCTGATTATGTGGCGCAATATCGCGGTACACCGCTCGACCTGCCGGGCTCCGTTATTTCTGACGCGACGGTCGGCGGCGACAAGATCTACACCCGCGCACGCTTCCTCCGCGTTCCTCTCATGCCGTACGGAGCTCGCCTTTACACGCGGCAGCTCACGGAAACCGCTTTTCGCGGTGACGTGCCGGCCACCCTTCGCCTGAGCCTGCTTCCTCCGTTGGCGTCGGCTGCGGCTGTTGCTTTCAGAATTACCGGCAGTGACAAAGGCGTATGGTAGCGAGCAGAAAAATCTAACCACAAAGGACACGAAGGACCTGGTTTGATTTTTAGCCACTACCTTCACGTCCTTTGTGGTTAAAAAAAATTCGGGCGATGGATAATCCATCGCCCGGTTTGCTGACACTCTGAATCAGCACTTGCTTGCACCCCTATCTGGATCTGGGATTTCCCGATCTGCCGCCGCCTCTCTCGCCGCCACCGCTGTGATTCCCGCCACCGCCACCACCGCGATTTCCGCCGCCGCTGTTCCCGCCGCGGCTACCGCGATCAGAACCTCCGCCGCTTGGTCTACCCGCCGACCCCCGGTCGTAGCCCCCGCCCGATGGCCGTGAGCCCATGCCGCGATCATAGCCGCCACTGCGCGACTCGGGAGGTCTGCGCGTCTCGGGCTCGCGCGGAGTCACGATGGGTTTGTTCAACTCCAGCGGAGGCCGGCTGCCATTGTCGCTTCCGCGTGCCGCAGGGCTGTCATCCTGTCGTCCACTGGAAGGGAAGCGCTGCCAGCCTCCACGATCGCCGCTCGGCTGCGAGCCGGAATTGCCTCGGTCAGGCTGCGCTGCTGGACGATCACCGCTGCTCGGGAATCTACTGAATCCGCCACGATCTCCTCCGCTTTGCCCGGGATTGTAGCGGTCCCGCGAAGCTGGATTGTTATCACGTGGCGACTCGAGATGCTGGTCTGGGCGGCCACCTTTGTCTTCCGTATCGACGTTCGACCGTCCACCGGAAGGCGGACCAAATTTGCTCCACTCTCCGCGATTTCCTCGCTCGTTTGATTGTGCGCCGCTTGAACTGTGCGGCCCTCGGCCGGCGGAACGATCCGTGCTCCCTTGAGCATTTCTGTCGCTTGCCCCTGGACTTCCGCCACGAGACTCGGTTCCTGGCCGTGTAGTGGCGCCTTCTCCGTTGCCAGCGCCGCTCCGCGCTGAACCATTGCGATCACTCGCCCCGGTGCGATTTCCGAAACTATGCCAGCCGCCGCGCTCTCCCAGCCGGCCATTGTTGTCATCTCTTCCACTCGAGGCCGGACCGCCGCGGTTACCAGCGGTTGATCTGTTCGCGACTTTTGGTTGCGTGTGGACTGCGCCGCGATTGTCAGTTCCCCGGTCCTGAGCTGCGCGTTCACTGAATCTATCGTTACCCGCTCCAGGAATCTGCGCGTTAGGCGCATGCTCCTGTACCACGTGCTGCACCCGCTCACGTTGGTCATGAAATGTTGGCAGTGCCGCTGGAGGTTGGCGGTGTGTAAAGAACCGCTGGTTGCTGCGCGGGACAATTGCCGGGCGCGTTACAGCGCCGGTGTGCAGGCTGTCGCGCGTGGGTACCACCGGCAGATTGCCGGTCATCACCCGTCCGCCACGCAGGTCATCGTCTCTAACATCCAGCCGCCGCACGCGTACGTCGCCGCGGCCAAAATGATCAACGTCGACACCCGAGATTCCCGCGCGCACCCGCGGGTTCCTCAGCGCCATATTCACATTGGAGATGAACGGCTGCCGTCCACGAACACCAAGCGGCCGGATGACGTTCACGCTGCGGACATTCACCACATTGATATTGGTGATGTTCACTACGTTCACCCGGTTGAAGCCCCTCCCCCACCAGCGATAGCAGGGATCAAATGGACCAACTGGGATCCAGCCGATACTTCCAAAGCCAAATGCAAATCCCGTGTGATGACCAAATCCAATGAAGGTAACGAATGCCGGCCCCCATACTGGGCGCACGAATGCCGGCCCCGGCCACCACACCCACGATCCGCCCCAGAAAAACCAGCGGCCATAGTGATAGGGCGCCCAGCCCCAAGGCTCATATGAAACCCAGGTCCAGCCCCAGTACGGTTCCCACACCCAACGTCCATCGTGATACGGCGCCCAGGCCGCATCTTGATAGGGTTGCCAGACCCAGCCGTAGCCGGGAATGAAAACCCAGCGGCCGTATGCATCAAGATCGCCCGCGCCGGTATAGTACGGTCCCGTGCGATGCCACGCCTGTGCGTCCTGAATGACGTGATCGCGGTCCTTGTTCCAGTTGTCCCAGTCATCTTTGCTGGGCGCGTCTTCAACTTTGTACTCAGCGTTCTGAGTGGTGCCGCGAATGATGATGCTGTGGCCGTCCTTGACTGTAGTACTGCCCTGCGGCGTATCGATTTCCGCTTCACCGTCGCGCACCACCACTTCTGTTTCCTCATCAGAGTTCACCTGAACGCGATAGCGTCCGCGCTTCAGCGGCCTCACTGCGACATTCGGGGTGTCGATCTCGACGTCGGCCTCGCTGCCCTTGAACGTGGAGTAATAGGCATACCCTTGCGAGAGCTGGATCTGAATATGCGTGCGAGTCAGGTCTGCAATTTTGGCCTGGCTTTGCGACGAGAGTCGCAGAATGTTGGCAAAATTCAACTGAATTTCCGCGCGCGATTTATCACCTGTGGCTACCTGGTCCCCGCGCACAAGTGGTGTATTCAATGTCGCAGTAGCCCAATCGCCGGAATCGCCGCGCTGCATGGAAACATCACCGTGGATCAGGCTAATTCTGGCCACGTCCGGCTGCGGTCCGCTGCTTGGGCCATCATCATCTGCTGCAGCAAGACCGGATAGCCCCGCCACTACTAGCGCGAGTAACACCACTTTTCCCAATACCGCCGCTAAAGAAAGTCCCGACCTGCGATCGGCAAATTTGCCCTTCAGCAGGCAATCGGCTCCATGGCTAACCCGGTTACTTGATTGACTCATTCGACCACTCCATCGTTGAAGTACTCGAGAACTTTTGCGCACTACTCGCGCGAAGACCTGTGCATCAATCCCAAAGCAGTGAATCTCCTCGCCAGATCGCGACCG
>DATNDP010000257.1:0-30744 GCA_035553195.1 Candidatus Acidiferrales bacterium | reverse complement strand
ACATATGGGGTCGGGCCACACGAAGCATCACAATTGGCAGATCGGGCCTCTTCGAAGCTGCCGTCAAGAAAACTTTTTCCCAAGAACCTTGAAAATAACTATTGACACGCAACCATTTAAGCGTAGGATGTGGTCAAAAGTGGTAGAAAGTGGTGACAAGAGGTTCGATCAACGACAAAGTGGTCCAAAGTAGAGCAAAGGGTGCAATGAACCAGAAAACGCCCGAAATTGCGGTGACCGAGCCCGAAACAGTTCAAGAAATCGCCATCTTCACCTCTTTATTACCGGCAGTAGCCGGGGTCGTAACAAGAAAACAAAATGTTCCGCGGCAATCACCCAACTCGCGTGGACGAGAAGGGGCGACTCAAAGTCCCTGCGGAATTCAAGCGCCTGATCGACGAGAAGTACGGGAACGAATTTTACATCACTTCGCTGGATGGGAAGGTTGCACAGATATATCCCTTCGAGGAGTGGCAGCGGATCGAGGAAAGGCTGGCAAAGCTTTCCAATTTCAATCCGACGAAGAAGAAGTTTCTGAACCGCACCAACTATTACGGCCAGTTAGTGGAGATCGATGGACAGGGGCGGGTGCTGATTCCCAGCCTGCTGCGCGACTCGGCCGGGATCAAGGGCGAGGTTGCCGTGGTCGGCAATCTGACGTACCTCGAAGTGCAGAGCATCGAGGCGTACCGCAAGGATATAGAAGAGAACCCGTTCACGGCTGAGGATGAGAAAACTCTCGACGAACTGGGCATCTAGTGGCGGACGAGGATTTGGAAAAAGCTCCCCAGGGGGCGCATGGCGGTGGAGAGATTGGCCATGTATCAGTTCTTTTAAAAGAAGCGATCGATTTTTTGGCAATCCGTCGCGGCGGGACTTATATCGACGCCACGGTGGGGCTTGGCGGCCACAGTTGCGAAATCGCAAGTCGCCTCGGCCCACAGGGTCATTTGATTGGCTTCGATAAGGACACGCACGCGCTGGAGCTGGCACAGCAGAGATTATCCCGGATCGGAGGTGATAACCGTCCGAAGATTACTCTCCTGCACGCCAGCTACGCCGAACTCCCCCAGAGCGTTCCCCCGGCCAGCGCCGATGGGCTGCTGGCCGATCTGGGTGTGAGTTCGCTCCAGTTCGGCGATCCGACGCGCGGATTCAGCTTTCAGGCGGAAGGGCCGCTCGATATGCGGATGGACCCGCAGGGCGACCGTACTGCCGATCAAGTGGTAAACCGCATGCGCGAAGAAGACCTCGCGCATGTGATTTACGAATTCGGTGAGGAAAGGAGGTCGCGGAGAATCGCCAGAGCCATTGTCCGGGCGCGGCCGATAAGAACAACCGCTCATCTGGCACAAGTTATATCGGCTGCGCTCCGGTCAATGAAAAAGGGACCAGGGGCTCGGGAAAAGATTCATCCGGCGACCAGAGCCTTTCAGGCAATCCGAATTTACGTAAACCGCGAACTGGACGATCTGAAGGCATTGCTGGAAGCGGCGCCGCAAGCTCTTCGACCTGGTGGAAGGCTGGTTGTAATCAGCTTTCACTCACTTGAAGACAGGCTCGTCAAAGACGCTCTTCGTGATGGAGCCAAAGCCGGCGTTTACAGCGTGCTAACGAAAAAGCCGGCTCAGGCGGGCGAAGAAGAGATTGGTCGCAATCCAAGGTCACGCAGTGCCAAGCTGCGGGCTGCGGAAAGAATATGAGTTTCGCTCTTCCTCATCCGTGGTAGGTGGGAAGAGCGCAAGATTCCGGGGCGGGCGCTGCCTTCCTTCTACTTGGGCGAATCATTCAGGTCCTTCCTTTTTTAACAGTGACCGCCCCGGGATAAAGGTTCCCTCGAGAAAAAGGGGATATACGAATGTTGCAAGGAACGATGATTGACGAGCTGATTCAAACGGTGGAGCGCGCGGAGCAGAAAGCGCGTGAGCAGCAACACAGACAAGCTGCGGAGATGGAATTCGAACGTTTTCCGCTGCACATGACCAATTGGCGGCAGGTGACAGAGGTAGCGTAAATGGCTGCAGGCGCAATGCACATCACGGGAATGATTACTCCGGTTGACACGCGGACACCGGTTCGGCGCTGCGTCGCTGGGATTACTCCCGAATTCTATTTTCAAAAGACCATCGACAACTCGCGAGTCATCAAGGTGGCGGATCCGCGCCGACGGCGGGAGATCCGCATTTTCTCCGCCAGCGTTGCTGCGCTTTTCCTGCTGGTCTTGTTCTACGCCTGGCAGCACTTCAGCGCAGTGCAGTACGGCTACAAGATTGAGGCGCAAAAAACGCAGCGCGATCAGCTTGTGGAGCAGAATCGCAGCTTGAAACTGGAAGAGGCAGGTCTGCGCGATCCCGGGAGAATTGATTCCCTGGCACGCAAGATGGGCTTGGAATCGCCGGAGCCAGGCCAGGTTGTGCAGCTTGAAAGCCAGGATCCAGGCGCGCCCGCGATGGCCAGCATCAGGACCGTGGCCGTTGTGTCGGCACAATAAGTTTGGGCCCGAAGAGGCCCAATTCGATGGCGGACTCTGGAAAACCTGCTAGGGCCGCCATGCTCATTTTTCAATGGCGTACCTCGACACATTCGGCCAGCCTCCCGTAGACGAGCAAATTGCATCCC
Source organism: Candidatus Acidiferrales bacterium (assembly GCA_035553195.1). Classification (GTDB taxonomy): domain Bacteria; phylum Acidobacteriota; class Terriglobia; order Terriglobales; family Acidobacteriaceae; genus Angelobacter. Next base: position 28,125 of record DATNDP010000257.1, on the reverse strand, counting down.
ATCGCCCTCAAAAAGTGATGGCATCCCCGAGTGACGCTGTGGCACAGGAGCCCTTGCCTGTGCACAGGTTTTTTGTTCTCGAAAGCTGTGCCAAGTCCGGCACCAGCATCGCTTATGCTCGCGATCGGCTGAACCCTCATGAAAACATCTGTTACGGGATCCCTGCCGACGGGCCGCACAGCTTCCATTGCAGAGTAATTCCAGTCGAACACAGGCGAGGGCGCCTGTGCCACACAGTTATCAAGAACTTTACAGGGAATACCTCGCGAAATCGTGCAATCGAACCCTCGCTTTACAGCTTGGACCCAGAGTCTGGTGATTGCGTGCGTAGGCTTTCTCATTCCTGTTGTTCAGATCCTGTTTCGCCTGCCGATTTGTCATGCGCATAAAGTTTGATCCAAGCCATCGCCTTTACTGCCTCGCCGCCTTCTTTCTGTTCTGGTTTCTTGCAATTGCGGCTCGGCTGGTCTGGTTGCAACTGGTGGATTACGGCGAGTACACGCAGCGCGCGGCGCGCCAGCAGCAGCGCAGTATCGAAGTTTCGCCCGTTCGCGGAAACATCTACGATCGCAATGGCAACGAGTTGGCCATGACCGTCAACGTGGACTCCATTTTCGCCGTGCCTTCGGAAATCCCGGATATCTCCGGGACGGCGCGGCTGCTGGGCAGAATCCTGAAGACGGATCCGGTAGAAATCGAAAACCGTATGCGTGCCTCGCATGCCTTTGCCTGGGTTGCGCGCAAGATAGATAACAACCTTAGTAGCCGGGTCAGAGCTCTGAACCTGAAAGGAATTTATTTTCAGAAGGAATCGAAACGCTTTTATCCCAAGCGCGAACTGGCGGCGCAGGTGCTTGGCTACGTAGGCATGGATGACGAGGGCCTTGGTGGGATAGAACGCGAGTACGAAACTCACCTGGCCGGAAAACCCGGCAAGATGCTGATCACCATGGACGCGCGCCGTCGTTGGTTTGGGCGCGTGGAGAAGAACCCCGATCCGGGCGACAACCTGGTCCTCACGCTGGATGAAAAAATACAGTACATCGCCGAGCGCGAACTCGAAAGAGCCATGGAAGAGACGCACGCGGAAGCAGGGACGGCGATTGTGCAAAACCCCCACACCGGTGAAATCCTGGCGCTGGCCAACCGGCCTACGTTTGATCCGAATGATTTAAAGGATGCTGAGCCAAAATCGCTCCGCGACCGGGCCGTGAGCGACGTGTACGAGCCCGGTTCGACGTTCAAGGTTGTTACGCTTTCGGCGGCGCTGGAGGAAAAACTGGCGCGCCCGGACGATGTGATCGACTGCCAGATGGGATCGATCGTGGTGAACGGATTGCGCATTCACGATCACAAGGCATATGGCGATCTCACGGTCGCGCAGATACTGGAGAAATCCAGCGATGTCGGGGCGATCAAGCTGGCGCTCAGGCTTGGTGATGAGCGGTTTGACCGCTACATCCGCGGTTTTGGTTTTGGTTCGCAGACCGGCATCGAACTCCCCGCAGAAACGCGAGGACTTACGAAACCGGTGAGCCGTTGGTCGAAGGTGAGCATTGGCGCAATCTCGATGGGGCAGGAAATTGGCGTCTCGCCCGTGCAGTTGATCTCCATGATGTCCACCATTGCCAATGATGGGGTTTACATACCGGCGCGAATCGTCGCGGGCACCACGCCTCCGCGGAGCACACCGCAGTTGATCGCGTTTCATCCCGCGCTGGGAAGGCGTGTGATCTCGCCTCTTACTGCCGCGCGAATGAAAAGCATGATGGAGGGCGTGGTTTTGCGGGGGACCGGCAAAAAAGCGATTCTTGACGGCTACAGCTCGGCAGGAAAGACCGGAACGGCGCAGAAGATTGATCCTGCGACGGGACGCTATTCCCACCGGCAGCACATTGCTTCTTTCGGCGGGTTTGCCCCTGTGAATGATCCGGCGGTGACAGTGTTGGTAGTGTTGGACTCTCCCGCAGGAGGTTATCCGCGCGACGGAGGAGGTGAAGCCGCCGCTCCAGTGTTTGCCCGCATTGCCCAGCAGGTGCTGGCATACATGAACGTCCCTCACGACATCGACATCCAAGACTCGCAGCGATTGCAGCTACTGGCTAAAAACAGCAAAGAAGATACAGGAGAGGCGGCGCCCGACCACATAGATGAGGAAGCGGAACCAGCGAACTCCAGCGAGGAAATCAGTTCCAAGCCAATCGAGCACCCACCCACGATGGAGGCGCTGACTGCACCTCTGACGCCCAAAGGAGGGCCACCGGCGGCAAATACAAATGCAAAAATCTTGCCGGCAGCGATTTCCGTCCCGGCGAAAGGCACGGTTGTGCTGGACGTTGTCGGAGGCGTGGAGGTTCCTGACTTTCGTGGGAAACCATTGCGGACAGCGCTGGAAGAGGCCGAGTCAGCGGGAATCGAGTTGGAAGTCAGTGGTAGTGGAGTGGGTGTTGAACAGTCGCCCGTGGCTGGATCAAGAATTCCACCCGGCGGACACGTTGCTGTGAAGTTTGGGAGATGAGGGCAGGTCGGGCGCCAATTACTCAATCACAAAGCTATCCGATTACCAATTTTTAGATAAACATATCCTCGTCACGCTCCGCTCCGGCGCGACGGGACGAGTTTTTTGACTTGGTGGAGCGCAGAACGCCCAAGCCAGCGTTTACCGCGGCAATGATGCCCTGAACGCGACGGACGGGAGAGAGCACTTTTGTTTCGAGGATTTCACTAGCCGTTTCGATTTTGCCCATGGTGTTGCCAACGAACTCGTCCATGCGTATGGCATGAAGCCGGGCGCGCTCCATAATGTCCGCGCTGGTTTCGGCCATCTGCGAAACGTGAGCGCGCACGGTGGCGCTCGACTCGGCCAAGTTACTGGTGATCTCGGCGATTTTCGGTTGAGCATCTTCGAGAATCGACGCGGCGGTGGTGAGCAGCGGTCCTGCCTGTTGCTCCAGCCGTCCAGCGATTCCTTCCACGCGGGAGGCGGTTTGCCGCATTCCCACATACAGGGCGATCAGGATTCCCATCTGCACAACAATGGCAACCGCCGCTACGATCACGAAGATGGCGATCGTGGTATTCACTTCAGAGTCTTTGCCTCACGAATTCTTCTTGGTTTCGCTGGCTTCGCGATACGCCTGCCGCGTGGCTTCGACAGCGGAGCCGAATTGCTCTTTCCCGCGCGCGACCACATCTTTCCCGCGGTCCACCCATTGATTCATGGTTTCGCGAGCTTCCTTCCCGCGCGTCTTTATATATTCACGGCCCTCCTGGGCGCTGCTCATGAGAGACTCACGAGTTTCGCGCCCGGACCGGGGAGCGTAGAGGACGCCGAGGAGCGCGCCAAAGCCGAGTCCGGCGAGGAACCACATGAAATTGTTGCCGCCGTCGCGATCAGACATGCACAACCTCCAGAGAGTGCGATGGTACCATCGGCAGCGAGGCAATTCAAATATCGGCGGAACACCTCCTGCGGAGAGACTGAGGATTCAGCAGAACCTCTACCACGAGACACGAAGGGAGGGAGAAAGGCCGAGCTAGTCATTGTCTGTGCGGTTCCCGACCTCGATCTGGAACTCAACACCTACTCATGGATCGTTTCAATGGAGCCGCCGGCCAGCCGCCAGATCACGCCATGAGGCACCGGCAAGGACAAACTCTCTTTGCGTGAGAGGCCGAGATATTTTCCCCGGATCATACGCGTTGTAATGCCGTGCGAGACGGCGATGACCGGGCCGTTGAGCCCGCCCAGCCATGAAGAAACCCGCGCATTGAAATGCTCATAAGACTCTCCTCCCGGCGCCAGAAACCACCACTCTGCATTCGAGTCATCGCCGACCACCCCATTCCAACGGGCGTTGACCTCGCTGCGAGTCAATCCTTCCCATTGGCCGAGGGTCATCTCCTGCAGGCGGGAATCAACAAGCGGTTCGGGATTATTCACAAATGGGCGAATGATTTCTGCGGTTTCTCGGGCGCGGCCAAGCGGGCTCACGTGCAGTGGCAACTTGCGGCTTCCAAGCCGCGAAGCGAGAATGCGGCCGAGTTGCTCCGCCTGGTCGCGTCCAAGTGCAGTGAGAGAAGAATTTTGCTGGCCTTGAAGACGGCCGTCGCGGTTCCACTCTGTTTCTCCGTGACGGACAAGGTAGATTTCAACTCCCGGAGCCACGCCGTTCATGCTCGTGTCCTTTCAAGCAATTGAATCGTGATGAACTCATCTACTGAACGGGCATCTTAATTGTCTCGGATGAGTATATTCGTTGAATCGTTCCTTAAAGGCCTGTGGTGGGAGTTCGCGGAGCATACGAGTGAAGTTAAGGCTGACGCGTAATGGTGCGATCAAAGACCCAGTCGGATGATTCGCTGCCTGTAGGCCGGGCACAGGTGGAACCGCGGAAGATGACGGCAAATTTCCGAGAAAACATGGCCGATTTCGTGCTGCCAAGCGGCTTTCCTGGCGAGAAAGCGATTAGAGCGTGGCCGCCTGGAATAGGCCCAGGTCGGATGCTCAGAGCAAAACCAGAGGTCGTGGGCTGATGAATCTAAGCCGAGCCTCTTAATCGCGTCACATATCTCGCAGTGCATGTTGACTGCTCTCCTGTAACATTAGACCCGGATCAAGCTCGAAAGTTACACATAAGGTGAGATGCTGCTGCTCTCCTGGCCGTTTGTGAAGAAGTGTCAGCATCTTCTCTATTTGGCAACGGCAAAAGACGAGGCTTAGGTCAGCCGATGGGCCAAGTGCGCACTCGATTAAACTGAGTGTGTGATTGGGATTGATTACGCCGGAGAACTGAGGCGCGAGATTTGTGCGCGGAACGCGGAATTCGCGCGGGCCAAACGTCTCACGCACGTTCCCAGCTACGGGGCTGTGCCGGTCACTGTCTACGCTCCCGATGCGGATGGCCGACGGCACGGCAACTTTTATCCTGCAAGCTACCGCGCAATCCTGAAACAAGAGCATTGGTTTGCGCGGCTGAACAAGGTGCATTCTCAGGCGCGCCTCGCGTTGCCGCGGGCTGACCGAAGGTGGCGGGAGCTTGATTCCTGCACGAGTTCAGACGCTCTGCTGATGAACATCTTCTGCTGTCCCGGCGTGTGCAGCAGTCCAACCATTGCAGGAATGCTCGGCACCGGAACGACTGACAACCCGGGATTCGGCTTTCGCGCCCGCGTGCCTTTGCAGGTTCGCGCGGCAGGGAAGTCACCGGTGGACCGGACTGAAGTCGACATGAAATTAGGAGCGTTGCTGGTCGAATCGAAGCTGACCGAGGGTGACTTCCAGATTGCGCCAGCGGCGCTGGTTAAAAACTATCGTGATCTGGAGCAGGTGTTCGATCTCAAGGCGCTGCCGCGGTCAGGTGAGCGGTACATCTCTTATCAGTTGATCCGCAACGTGCTGGCCGCCCACGCCAGCGATCTAAGTTTCTGTGTGATGCTCGATGCCCGCCGTCCTGACCTTGTGGAGGCCTGGTACTCAATCATGAGTTGCGTGCGGGATTCCCGACTGCGCACGCGCTGCAAGGTGTTGAGCTGGCAGGAGCTGTCTATTGCGCTGCCGCCGGGATTGCGGAAATTCCTGCATGAGAAATATGGAATCGAAGCGCGTTGAGGTCCGTTCAACTTCTTAGGGCCCTTACGCATTCGGGTTTCCCCTCCGAGCGCGGCGAGTATCCCCAGTTCCCAAACGCTTTCACCTCCCGGCGGTCGCTGCAACAAATCCACTCACGCACGTTCCTCGTATTGAACAATGTGAGCTGATCTGGAGCCTGTGCTGACACTTTTTGTCACCGGAGCGTGATGTGAAGAATTTGTCATTCATTTTCTGTTCAGAATTTCTGAAACAAATGAAACGAAGTTGGGTCTATGTACCACTATAGAGGTAAGGAAAATAGCAGACGGGAAGAAGGTCGGCTCTTACGAAGGTAAAGCAGGCTTCTGAAAAGGTTCGGATTGGCAAAGCAGGTTTGATCTCAGGTTGGTGGAGGAGTTGTGAGAGTTTTCGACGCCTTGTTTGGCTGTTGGCACAAAAACATCAGCTTTCCCCAAACGCATCAGCGGGGACAACGGCGGTTCGGCGCCGCTGCACAGACCGGCACTTATGTGGTTTGTCTCGATTGCGGACGTGAGTTCGCTTATGACTGGCAGCGGATGAAAATTGTGTCTGCCATCTCGACGCAGCAGGTGGCTCAGTCGCAGGTTGAGATCGAGGCCAAGGCGAGCTGAAGTAGGGGAATCAGGGGACCGCAGTTATGCAGACGAGACGAATTGCCTGGGTTGCGCCGATCGTGGTGACCGGCTTGTGCTACCTCATTTATAACCCGCCTGCGCATATTGCCATGATCCGAATCTTTTCCTGATTCAAACGGGTGGCTTGGTTCTTGTGGTTGGGTCCTGAGGACGCGGTTTTCGGCCGCGTCCTCTTGTTTCTTTCTGAAAACGCTGACTGATCCATTTCAACAATCTCTACCCATTCGGCCTTCTTTCGAGCCAGAAAGACGAGCTTGCCGCCGAGCAGTTGGGCCGCCGTTTCCGGCGAGAGATCGCGATGATAATCGAAGTAGCGCTCGTTCAACCTGTCCCAGAATGCTGAGTGGAACCATGTGGCCGATTCGTACTTGGTAGAGAAGAGATACGCGACTTGGTAGCGCGAGCGCATCGCGCGTGCACGCAGCATCTCCTGCAAGGTGAAATCAGACGTTGAGAGAACGTGCAGAGGACGGTTGACGTAGCCAAGATACGGCTTCGTCAGTTCGTCCGTGGCGGGCCAGGCGGTGAGCACAACTTTATCCTGCTCGTGCTGCTCGAGAAAGTGCGCGGCTGCGGCGTGCAGCTCAACGAAGTCGCGGTAGGTCAGATTGTCTTCGGGAGCAAAGCGGTAGGGCGGATCGAAAACCAGCGCAAACACAAAAAAGACGACCATCACCGCTGCCGGCCATTCCCAGCTCACGATTCGGCGGTGAAGTGTGGACATCCCAATCATGATTACGAGCGGGTATGCCGGTAGAAGGTATCGTGTGAGCAGCGCGCCACCAATCAGGGAAAAAGTCACAACGTTGGCCAGCATAATGAGACCGAACTGAAGCTGGACCGGGATGGGAATGCGCGGGCGCTCGATTCCGTCCTTCGCCACCGGAGGGAACATCATGGCTGCCCCCGTTGCAGCGGTCAGCGCCAGCATGTTCATGGTCCCAAACAGATGCCACAATCGTAAAACCAGCGCTAGCAAAAACCGCACAGGCGTGATCGCTTGCACAACGTTGTACTGGTAGAACTGCTCGCTCCCCAAAAGCCTCCCGGTGACATGATGGTGATAGGCAAGCCAGCCCAGTAACGGCAGAGCGGGAATCAGGTAAGGCGCAGCGCGTGAAACTCGGGTTCGGAGCCCGTCGCTCTCCCTGTTCATCAGCTCCCAAACAATCAGCGCAAGAGGAGTAATGATGGCGGTTTCCTTGCTCAGGACCGCCAGAGAAAAGGCAAGCTGGCCGGTCCATTTCCGCTTTTCGACGGAACAGCGAATGCCCCACAACGTGAACGCGGCGGCGGCCAGATCAGCGTGCGCCAGCGAACTCTGCACAAAAAAGACAGGGTACAGCGCTGTGGCAAACGTCGAAGCAACCGCCACCCCCGTGCCCACGAGTCGCCGGGCGAGCAAGAATACGTTGGTGAGGGCAAAGGCGGCCAGAAGCAGTTGAGCCATCCTCGCCACGGCGGGCTTCCAGGCGCTCAGCGTGAACCACACTGCCAGATACGCGGCCGGGAGCGGCGGATGGCCGGTATCCATGGTAGTCGTGGGAATCAGGGTGTGGTAGTGCGCCAGGTCAAAAGCGGCGGGAACGTAGAATCCCGCTTCATCCCAGAAAAATGGAAGACGCAGAAGAGGAGCGTGGAGAAGGAAGATGCCGACAAAAATGAGCGGAAAAATATACAGCGAGGAGAATTGGCGCAGCGCGGCGGAGCTGGATCGCATTCGCAGGCCGCGCTAGTGGATGGGCCCGGTTGGCTGTGGCAGAGCTGCATCCAGCTTGATGTCACCGAATGCTTTCTCATATTGAGCGACGTTCTGTTGCAGGATAGTCAGCAGGGCCTTGGCCTGCTGCGGGCTTACATAGATCCCCTGAAAGTTCTGGACTTCCACCTCATCGGTGCTCAGCGGATGCAGCCGGCCAAAGACGAGAAGGAAGTCCCAGACACTCACGCGGACCTGAACCGAGTTGGCGTAACCATCGCGATAATCCGCGGAGTTCGTGAGGCGGACATTGGGTTGCGGCGCTACCGACATCATGACCTCCTTGTACCAGAAGCAACTGTGAAACAATGAACATAACAGAAGAAGGGCAATGGGGGAATCGTACTCCATCGCATCGTACTTCGAAAGAAATCGCTCTTTGAAGAGAACGGAAAACAGCATTTTGGGAAAAGGGGATGAAAGGACTGAAGCTGAATTGGGCGGTTGTGCTGTTCGTGGTTGCCATGTTCGGTAGTCTGGCAGTTTGTGACTCGCCAGCCTTAGCGCAAGGGAAGAAGTCAGGTTCGAACCCAACGCGCTCTCTGCGCGGCCACGTATTCTCACGAGATAACAAGCCCGTGGCAAGAGCAGTTGTTTATCTAACGAACACAAGAACGCATGTGAGTGAAACCTACATATCCGATCCTGACGGCAGTTACCATTTTCCGTGGTTGTCGACTCGCGTGGATTATGAAGTTCATGCGGAATTCCAAGGCGCGCGAAGCGAGACGAAGTTCATCAGTTCCTTTGATAACCGTAAAGAATTTGATGTGGTCCTCCGCTTACAATGACACGCCCAGTTTACCCAAATGCCACTCTGGAACTGCATTATGGTCTCTTAAAGCTGTGCAGCAAAGCCGTTTTGTGCGGTCATTTATAATCTTCGGTTCTGCAACCTATCACGGGAGCATCTATGGACTTGACCATTGTCGACATTCACGCTCGTCAGATTCTGGATTCGCGCGGCAATCCCACAGTGGAAGCGGAAATCCTGCTTGGGGATGGATCGTTGGGCCGGGCAGCGGTTCCCAGCGGCGCTTCCACCGGAGAGCACGAAGCAGTGGAGCTTCGCGACGGAGATCCGGAGCGTTATCTGGGAAAAAGCGTGCTGACGGCGGTGGGCAATGTGAATCTGCCGATCGCGGATGCGCTCCAGGGAATGGATGCGACCGACCAGCGCGGGATTGATGAAGCAATGCTTGAACTTGACGGCACGCCGAACAAGAGCAAATTAGGTGCTAATGCGATCCTGGCTGTTTCCATGGCATGCGCGCGTGCCGGCGCGAACGCGTTGAAGATCCCCCTTTATCGTTACCTGGGTGGAATTGGCGCGAATGTCCTTCCTGTGCCGATGATGAACATCCTGAACGGCGGCGCGCACGCTGACAGTAACGTGGATTTTCAGGAATTTATGGCCATGCCGGTGGGCGCGGAAACTTTTTCTGACGCGCTGCAATGGGGCGCAGAAGTTTTTCATACGCTGAAATCTGTGCTGAAGAAGCGCGGTTATAACACGGCTGTTGGCGATGAAGGCGGCTTCGCTCCTTCACTCAAGGCCAATGTAGAAGCAATCGAGCTGATTCTCGAAGCCATTCAGCAGGCCGGCTATCGTCCGGGGCAGGATGTGGCCATCGCGCTCGACCCGGCGGCAAGCGAATTCTTTGATAAAGATCGAGGCAAATATATTTTCAAGAAATCGGACAAGTCCGTGAAGTCGTCGCAGGACATGGTGGCGTTCTACGCCGACTGGGTACGGCAATACCCGATTGTATCGATTGAGGACGGACTCGCGGAGGACGACTGGTCAGGCTGGCGAGCACTGACCAATGAACTGGGTGAAAGGATCCAGCTTGTGGGAGACGATCTATTTGTCACCAATACTGAGCGCCTGAGTCGCGGGATCAAAGAAGACGTGGCCAACTCGATTCTGATCAAAGTCAACCAGATTGGCACCGTAAGTGAGACGCTTGATGCCATTGATCTGGCGCGACGCAACGGTTACACGGCGGTGATTTCACATCGTTCGGGCGAGACGGAAGATACTTTCATCGCCGACCTGGCGGTCGCGACTGGAGTTGGGCAGATCAAGACCGGATCAGCGTCGCGCACAGACCGTATCGCCAAGTACAACCAGCTTCTCCGGATTGAAGAAGAGCTGGACGAATCAGGGCGCTTCCTCGGCCTGGAAGCGCTCAACTACCATGGCGCCGAAGGCGGTAAAGCCGTGGCATAGCAGCACGATCAAAGGTGCGTGAAGCAAAAGAAAGGGCCCGGAGTTTCGCCGGGCCCTTGAACTTTACTGATTCGCGAAATGCTACTGGTCGTCGTCTTGTTCTTGTTGATCGCCTGAACCGGCCCCCGCTGCACCGGCGCCTGCTTTGATTTGGACCGGCGCTCCGGCAAACAGCGTGCTGGAACCATGCTCCGCGGCAGTCTTGTTGAAAGATGCAACGTCAGTATTCAGGAAGTTATTGAACTGTTGCAGGTGCGTTTCAAGTTCCTGGCGGACTTCTGTTGTTTCCTGCACTACCAGTGGACTTGGCGCTTCTCCATAAGGGCCGAGCACCGCGCGCATGGCGCTTTGCAAACGGCTGTTGAAGCGCTCCAGGTAGTGGATGTCATCCGACGCTCCCTGCTGGATATCAGCGTTATAGAGCGGCTCCTCAATGGACTCAAGCTTTTTGTCCAGCGCCTTCGCCTGATCCAGCACAGGTTTGTAGGAAGCATTCACAACCCCGCCCTGCTCATCTGCAGTTAGCAATTGTTCCAGGTTCCCAACCTGCTTGTGCAGGCTGTTGAGCCGGTTCAGGGCCTCGTTCAGCGCGGACATTTCATCGCGCAATTCGAGCCCCAGCTTGAGCTGGGCTTGAAGAGCAGCGGGGTCCAGCTTAAAGCGCGGATCGTACTGTACCTCGGCCGTCTGCGTTTCTGTTTTGCCGTTTACCGTGACTGATACTTTGTATGTTCCCGGTAGAACGGCAGGGCCCTGGTTCCTGTCAAAGAAGAATTCCTCCTCTTCACCCTCGCGAGGCGGCAAGAAATTCAGTTTCACCGGGCCGTCATAGCGCAGGTTCCAGGCAGTGCGGTTCACGCCGGCCTTTGCAGGACCATACATCGTATGGATGACCTGCCCGCTGCTGTCTGAAACGGTGATCTTGACGGGAGTCTCGTGCTTCTTGCGCATCTCCGGCGAGATTTTCAGCTCAACGGGCAAATAGTAGGTGATCAGTGATCCGGTAGGAGGGTTCGGTGCGACGTACCCGCCGGAAGCAAATCCATGCTTGTTCCACATATGCCAGTTGGTGCCGGGCAGAATGGGGAAGAGATGGAAATCACTCTTGGCGAACTCGCCCCCGGTTTCTTCAAGCGGACTAATGTCATCCAGCACGAACAGGCCGCGACCGTGCGTGGCCACAACCAGGTCGTGATCCTTCTTGATGAATTTCACGTCGTAGATCGACGCCGTGGGAAAGTTCGACTTGAGTGCAGTCCAATGTCCGCCATCATCGCCCGAATAGAACAGGCCGCTGTCGGTGCCCAGAACCAGGAATCCCTTCCGATTCGGATCCTCGCGCACTACACGGGCGGGATCGTCCGCCGGGAGACCCGCCGAAATCGATGTCCAGGTCTTGCCGCCATCGTGGGTCTTGAAGACGTATGGCTTGTTGTTTTCAACTTCGTGGAAGTCCACCGCCACGTAGGCGCTGTTCACGTCCGTAGGCGAAGCTTCAATCTGCTGCACACGTCCCCATTCGGGAAGATCGTGCATGCCGCTGGTCACATTGTGCCAGGTCTGGCCGCCATCGCGAGTCACCTGAACAAGGCCGTCATCGGTTCCAACCCAGATGGTCTTGGGATCTATGGGGCTGATCGAGATTGAGAGGATAGCGTCGAAGGTCTCTGCGCCGCTCAGATCAAGGAACACTGGTCCGCCGCTGGATACCTGCTTGCTCTTGTCATTGCGCGTGAGATCCGGGCTGATCGGGATCCAGTGTGCGCCGCCGTCCATCGACCGGAAGAGGACGCTGCCGCCCAGATACACCTCATTGGGATCGGTTCGTGAGACCGCAATGGGCGATGTCCAATTGAAGCGGTATTTCAGCTCCGATGGTTTCATGGCCGAAACGCCTTTCAAATACGGACGAATGAAGCTGGAACGTCCGTTCTCATCGTTCAGGCGCGTCATGAATCCGTTCTGTGAATCGACATAAATCGTGTGTACATCCTTGCCGGGGGCGGGAACAGCATATTCTCCATCACCGCCGGTTACCGTGTACCAGTCAAATGCCGTGTTGCCGCCGCGGGTCAGGCTGTTCGAGGGACCGCACCAGGCATTGTTGTCCTGTAACCCGCCGCACAGGTTGTACGGCGTGGAATCGTCTGCCGCCACCATATAAAACTGTTCGATTGGCAGGTTATCGAGATACCGCCAGGTACGAGCGCCATCCGTCGTCACATAAACTCCGCCGTCGTTGCCGTTGATCATACGATCAGGATTCTGCGGATCAATCCATAGCGCATGATGGTCGACGTGCACGCGCTGCGAAACCACCCGAGCCGTCTTGCCTCCGTCCTCCGACATCATCACGTTGAAAGAGAGGAAGTAGACGCGGCTTTCATCATTGGGCGCGACTTGCAGCTCGCTGAAGTAGAAGCCGCGGGCCGCAAGCTCATGGCTGTTGCTCACCAACTTCCAGTGATCGCCCATATCCACGGAATCGTAAAGCACCCCTTTTCTGTTCTCCACCAGCGCATAGATGTGGCGCGGATTGCTGGGCGCCGCTGCCAAACCAATGCGGCCTGTAGGCTCGGTTGGCAGCCCATCCTTCAGCTTTGTCCATGTGACTCCGCCATCCACAGAGCGGAAAATCCCGCCGCTGGTGCCGCCATCTTCCAGCGTCCATGGGTAGCGGCGCACACGCCACATGCCGGCAAAAAGCACCATGGGATTGCCAGGGTCCATCACCAATGAGCTGCAGCCGGTGTCTTCATCGACAAAGAGCGTTTTCTGCCACGTTTTGCCGCCATCTGTGGTGCGGAACACTCCCCGTTCGGCGTTTGGCCCCCAGGCATGACCCAGCACGCCAACCAGAACAACATCAGGATTGTGCGGATCAATCGTGATGTTCGATATCTGGCCCGCATCGCGCAGGCCCATGAACTTCCACGTGGCGCCAGCATCCGAGGAGAAGTACACGCCCTTTCCGGTAATCACGTCATTGCGGATATTCTTCTCTCCGGTCCCCACCCAGATAAGGTTAGGATTCGAGGGTGCCAGCGCAATAGCTCCGATCGACGCGGTGGGCTCTTTTTCAAAGATGGGCTTCCAACTCAGCCCTCCATCGTGGGTTACCCACACTCCTCCGCCCGCCGCGCCGACATAATAGATGTTGGGCTGACCAGGAACTCCCACCACGGCGGAGACACGTCCGCCGCCAGCGGCCGGCCCCAGGTTGCGGAACTTGATGTTCGCCAACGGGTCCACCGCTTTTTCAGTGGTCGCGTTTGTGGCTGCGGGTTCGGCGGCCTCGGCCGTCTTTTGGGTCTTCTTGTCGGCGGATTTGTTCTTCGCCGAGCTCTTCGTATCGCGCAGTTTCTTGCCCTGCGCCACCATCACCGTGCCGCTGAGGCCCAGTACCAGACAAAGTACGCAAATGTATCTGAAGATTGTGGTCATAAGAAATGCTCCATCACAGGAGTAGGTAGGCTGACCGCGAATCATACAGCAAACACGCAGCTTTTGCACACTTTGGGATTGCAGGGCGGACAGGAATTACCGGCAGCAGAAATTAGTCTGTGCGAAGAGTCTTGAAAGGGCCGCTGTGAATGAGCTTCACCGGCAGTCCCTCAATTTCGCTGGGGAGCCATTTCGCGGCCTCCGCCGGATCGCTGTCAAGATGGATCGCGAGGACTAGCTCCCCATTCTCGTTTTTTTCAACGCCAACTCCGCAGACCCCGGCTTGGGCAAGCAGGTCTGCGGAGTGGCGCTGTTTGATTTCACGTGCCTGGTCCGAAGTCATAACGGTTGCTTTCCACTCGCACCCGAGTTACGCCAAAGTGACGTTAAGCTCGCTGAGAACGTCCGCGATGTGATTAGCAATTGTATGAGTTGAAGAACCCGCGAACAATAGACCTACGGCATGCCTGCCTGGTCTCTGTACAATCAGTGATCCCGAATCGCCGGCCGCGCTGAACGAGCTTCCATTCAACCCGACAACGATAATTTGGCCATTGAACGTGAACGTGCCAGTCTCGTAGCCGACCTTTACGTCAGTGTCGATGCTGGAGATTCGGCCCACTGTGTAACTGGTCGTCCGGCCGAACTTCTGCACCGTCATGTCGATCTCTGCCCGAGCCGGCGCGTTTGGCTTGCCAATGAAAAGGATGTCGTGGTTGGCCAGTTTCGGGTCCAGCAACTCCGCAATCGCACAATCCACTTTATTGGGTGAGCTGGCGTGAAGGGGGACGAATTTTGTGAGCTTTGCGATCTTGTCTGTCGCGGCGTTCCCGTGGTCCAACAGCCCTGGTTGGAAGATGGGCGCTCCAGGCCTGAGTTGGCCCTCATCTGCAAGTACGTGATTGTTGCTGAGGATGTAAGTCTTTCCTTCCTTATCCTTCACCAGAGCTCCAAAAGTGCCGGCCATGACGAACTGGTTGCCTGGATCCTGGAAGCCGACCGAACATCCAGGGTGACCCGGTCTCATTTTTGTACGCGGATTGGGAACCTTGGGAGCGGGGGAGGCTATGTGCGGAGCTGCCGCGAATGCACGAAAGGTACCAACCTCTTCCACGTCCACGGGTAAGCCATCGATCGTTTTTGGCAGAACATGCTGATCAGCCATTTGCCCTTCCGGGTACTTGAGACGCACGAGAAACTTTACGGCCATAACTCCGGTGTGCTGTCCATTGCTGATTTTTTCACCCACGCCGATACCCACCACGTTCTGTTCCGGCTCGGGATTAACTGCTGCTCTAAGCGCGCGGGCAGCATTTACACGGCCTTGGGCCGCTTCAGCCCGTGCCGTGTCAAATAAGCGTTTCGACCATACCGCTTTCGCGGCACTCAGGTCCTTCAGGTTTCCTGAAGAGAAGTGTGTCAAGGTTTCATCAGCCATCGTTAACTCCTTTTATGGCAATTGACCCGGTTTCCATGTAAAAAGGCGAGGAACCATCTCTCAGCTCAGCATTACCTCGATTTTCTATCTAAAACGTGTAGTGACTTGAGGTCCCCTTCTGTTACACATCTGAGAGGGATCTTTTTTGCCCGCCATCCATCCTCAGGCATCTGTTTGCGCTTTGCTCAGTGATACCTGTAACCTTCTTTGGCGTTATGATTTCGGTCCAGAAGGAGAAATCAATATGAAGAGCCTGTTCATCTTGATCTCAGCCATAGTGTTGTCCATCTCCGTATATGCCCAGGAGAAGGAACAGGACCGGCTGAAGAATGCTGGTGAAGTCCTTACGGAAATTCTCGGCATGCCGGATTCCATTCCCAAGTACTGGCTCGACCGCGCCGAGTGCGTGCTGGTGTTTCCTTCGGTCAAGAAGTTTGCCATCGGGGTGGGCGGCAATTATGGACGCGGCGCCATGTCCTGCCGTAGCGGCGCCGCCTTCACCGGCCCATGGGGACCTCCATCCATGATGGCGCTCGAAGGCGCGAATATCGGCTTCCAACTCGGCGGCCAGGCCACCGACTTCGTTCTACTCGTTGTGAATCCCAGCGGCGTGAACTCAATTCTCCGCAGCAAAGTGAAGCTGGGCGGCGATGCTTCGGCCGCCATCGGCCCCAAGGGCCGCGATGCCGAGGCCGCAACTGATGTCACCATGCACACGGAAATTCTCACCTACTCGCGCTCCCGCGGCCTCTTTGCCGGCGTGTCGCTTGAAGGTTCAACGCTTCGCCAGGACAATGGCGCCAATGAGAAGATCTACGGCCGCAAGGTCACTGCGCGCGACATAGTGCGTAACCATGTCGTAGGCACGAATTCCGCAGGGCAGGTGATGGTCTCAGCCTTGCAGAAGGCGTCACCCCGCAACCTCTCCGATCCCAAATCGCTCCGTCCCGAAGCGCCAGAATCGAGAAAGAAGAAGTAGCTCAGGCGCTAACCATTATCTTTTTGGCGCTCAAGTTCGCAAACAAAAAGGCTGCAGCCTGGCTGCAGCCTGCAGAGAGAATCCTGGTTCACGGCTTCTTCTTTGTGGGTGCCTTTTTTCCGCTCTTGGTTGCAGTGGCGTGATGCCCGGGTGCAGCCGGAACCGGACCGCACTCGCAATAACGTAGCGTGCTCACCTGCGTGGCTCCGCTTTCAATGACAGTGGTTACGAACAGACGGTCATATTCATCCTCACCGATCGGCGTGACCGTTCCCGCATGCATGCGCGCCAACACAAACGGCAACTCGTTACTGTGGCTGACCACAAGAATGCTCCCGCCACCGGCGTAAAGCAAGTCACGGATCAACGTGCTCGGGTCCTTGGCCGGAACAATCGTAGGCGTGATCTTCAACTCTTTCGCGAGGGGGGCAGCCGTTTCCTGGGTGCGTTTGGCATCGCTTACAAAGATCTGCTTGATGCCTGCATCCTTGAAAGTTCTGGCCAGGCATTCAGCCCTCTTCTGGCCGGCTGGGGTCAAGGCCGCGTCAGGAGCGGAGGACGCAGCCTCAGCATGGCGGACCAGGTATACGATGCGCGTCTCCTGCTGCGCGAAGGCCATCTGCGCCAGCATTAACGCGGGCAATATTAATCGTGTCAAGAATCTCATTCTCTTCGAATCGCCTCCATGATGGTTCTAACGTTTGTATCATTTTGTGCTGTTCTTTTGCAGAAAACTCGACTGTTGACACTACATGCAACCAGAGTTTGGTTGTTGAAGTAAGAACGCAATTCCATCCAGAAATTGCATCGGGTATTTGCCTTACATGTGCGATGTCAATCAGGGTTGCGGTACCGAAGTTAAGCTCACTGGAGGGAAACGTGTGGTACTATGAGCCATTATTCCCCCTGTCAATCAAAGTTCTTTTTAAGTTGAGGGAAGTGTGCCTACGATGCTTCGCAATTTTTCTGTTGCTTTTGTCTTGGCGGCAAGTTCGCTGCTTGCGCAACAGCCGGGAACGGCTCCGAATGCTCAAGCTCCTCAGACTTCGACGACGGCTGGCAGACCGCCAGTCGCGGTACAGCCGCCGCAACCTGTACCAGCCAACGCGCCGGTGGTCACGATTCACGGACTGTGTCCGGCTGAGAAACCCACCATCGGACAGAAAACTGATTCCTGCACGATCGTGCTCACGCGCAGCCAGTTTGAAGGCATGGTCCACGCCAGCAACATTACCAATATGTCCTTCAACCCTGTGGCGCTGCGCAGCCTGGCCAATGGGTATGTAACCTTGCTGGCGCTGGCCGACGCCGGAGAAAAAGCCGGCTTGGAAAACGATCCTCGCTTTCAGGAACTCATGGCTGTGGCCCGGACGCGCGCCCTCGCCGAAACGTACCACCGCTACCTTGAAGAAAAGTACGCTATGCCTTCAGAGGCAGAAATCGCAGAGTATTACAAGCAGAACACCAGTAAGTACGAAGTAAGTCAGATGCAGCGGATAATGATTCCCAAGGTCAATCCCCTGCATTCGCTGGACAAACCCATAGAATTCGAGAAGAAGGCGCACACGCTGGCTGACCAGATTCGGGAAAGGGCTGCGAAGGGCGAAGACATCTTTTCTCTCCAGGCAGAGGCATACAAGACGCTGGCCATCAAGACCATGCCTCCCCAAATCGAGATGAATCCCGCTCAGGTTCGGCTGCTGCCCAAGCCCGTGCAGGCCGACGTTGATGCTCTGAAGCCGGGGGAAGTCACAAAGGTTGAAATAGAGCCTTCAGGTTTCAATATCTACAAGCTCAGCAGCAGGAAAACACTTTCGCTTGAGGACGCAAAGCCGCAAATTGTTCATGAGCTGGCGCAAAAGAACATTGACGCTGCGCTGAAGGCCGTCACCGGCCCGGTGCACACGGACTTCAACGAGGAGTTTTTCAGTGCGCGTGGTGCTGCTCGCCCGCCGCAGCTTCCCGGCTTGCCCCTACGACCGGGCACGCAGGTCAACGTTCATGGCATTCCCGGTCGGATGCCCGCGGCTGGCGCCGCCAGCAACAGCCAGGGCGGGCCGCAATCCTCGTCGCCCAAATAACATCCCGATTAATTTAAACGGATACATCGAGTTCAAACAGCCGGGCCATTCGGCCTGGCTGTTTTTGTGCCTCATCCTTCGACTGAACTACTTCACTCTCACCTGACCTGTTGCCGCTGGATTGGAACTGTCGGCGCCGTCAAAACTGAGGTATCCGGTGGCCAGCAGTGTCGTCTGGCCTGACACGAAAGGCGAAATATAGTTCACAATCACCTGCAGTTGCGTCACGGTCGTGCTGGAGCCGCCGCTCCCTCCCGATGAGCCGCCCAGGTAGTCGATGTTGCAGAAGACAATGTTTGTGCCCGGTTCCCCGGGTTTGGGCGCCCCGCAGGATACCGGGTCCGCACTGTTGGATCCTGAGACCGCAGAGGAAGTTATTTTCATCCGGCTGTCAATCACCATAGCCAACGTCAGTTTGTTTGCTCTCACGCCGGTGGAGTTTTGCAGGGTCCAGTTGAGCGCTCCTGTCCGGCCGCCAACCACGTCTTTAGGTGTGGGATTGGCGGAGAGCGAAATGGAGACTACGGATGTTCCGGCCGGTGGGTTTCCATGTACCGTGGTCCGTTGCACAGGACCGGCGGAGAATGAGGCACTGTTGGCATCGAGGCCCGCTGCTGAAGATGACAGTGTCATGTCTCCGCTGACCATCTGGGCGGCGACGTTCACGGTGATGGACGCTCCAGGATCCAGGCTGCCGAGCGAGCAATTCAGAGTTGCGATCCCCTGGCCGCCTTGGCCGCAACTCCCTTGGCTTGGCTGTGCGGCAATCAGGTAGGCGCCGTCGGCAGAACTGAGCACATGGTCAACCGCGATGTTCGAGAGGATCCCTTGTGAGCTGTTGGTGATCGTAACCTGATAGCTTGCGACCGCCGGCGTATCCTTAAACGCGTACGGCCCTGAGATGCTCATCGACAAGGGCGCGCTTTGCCCGAAAGACATTGTCGCGGCGCAGATCATCACCAGCGCAAGAATCGAGTTGCGGGCTGCACACGGGTAAAGAATTGTCGCCGCAAGCTTAGAGAACGTAGTTCGGGGGTTCATTTGTGCCTTCCTCTCTCCTCAAGCATGGGGCTTGGGAGAATTTCAAGAAGTTCAGAAAGGCATCATCCGTGGATGTTTGACTGTTTCTGCGGCTTTTGCTGGGGCCCGCCGGAATTGCCGCAATAGGAGTGCGACAGCAATCTCCGTTGCTGTTCGCTGGGTACCTTCTTTGCTGCATTCACTTTCCCGCGACAAAATTAAAAGCTCATTGGAGCGAGATTAGAATTCTTAAATCTACGTTTAGTCTTAGTGGCTTACATAGGATCCGCAGGAATCTGTATTCACCATATGTTCGTGCTGCCGGGGCGTCCCGCAACTTCGCCCCGGCAGCCGCGTTGATTTACTTCACTCGGACAACCAGGGTTGCAGTCGAGTTCGAACTGTCGTTGCCGTCGAACTTCACCGTCCCTGTCGGCAGGAATTGGAAGTTGGCCGGTGGCGGCGGTCCGGTTACGCCCACCGTCATCGTCATGGTTTGCACGTTAATGGATTTTCCCAGAGCGGCTATCGTGCAAACAATCTGATTCCCCCCGAGTCCCGGCGCGGGAGCGCTGCAACTCGCAGTGGCAGGAGTGACTTTCACCGAGTTGATCGCGAGAAGAGGATCGATGGTAATGGTGAACACCACGTTATTCGCGACCGTGTTTGTCCCGTCCTGAACAGTCCAGGTAAAAACACCGGTAGCGCCAGGGTTGATCGTGCTAGGTGTAGCGCTGCCGGAAACAGGCACGGAGATTGTCGGGAGAGACGATGGAGGTGGCGCAGTTGTAGGCTGGCCGGTTCTGAAGGCCTTGCTGAAGGTCAAGGAAGACCCATTCGCGTCCAGGGCGGTCACGGTTGACGTGAGGGTGATTGCCGCGGCGTTCATCTGTGTAACCACCGTGATCGTCAGTACCTGGTTCGGAGCCATGGAAGGCACGCTGCAGATTGTCTGAGTAACGCCGCTTCCCACCGCCGTGCAAGTCCCCGAATCAGGAACAGCGGAGATGATGAAAGCACCGTCGGTGGTGGAAAGCACGTTATTCACATTCACATTGAAAATGGGGAAGGGAGACGCGTCCGTGACAACCACGGTATACGTCACCTGTGTCGGCAGGGTGGCTACGTTAGGCGGACCGTTCACCACAATTGTGCTGTTAGGCACGTTCGAGATAAGCGGGGTGACTGGAAGAGACGGCGCTGACTCCTGTCCGCTGCCGGCCGTATTCGTGGCATGAACGGTGAAAGTGTACGTGCTTCCATTCGTCAGCCCGGAAACGATTGCGTTCCCGGTGCTTGAGCCTGGCGCGGGGGCCGGGACTGTAGATGTGAGGTTCGTAGCAACTCCGTTCAAGAGCGCTGTGACGGTGTAGCTGGTAATTCCGTTCACGCTCTGGGGTAGCGTCCAGCTCACTGCCGCTTGCGCGTCGCCGGCGACTGCCTGGACGCCGGTGGGAACGCCGGGCAGGGTGACGCCCAGCGGGATGCTGTTGCTCGGCACAGAGTACGGACTCGATCCCTGGCCGTTCGTCGCCAGAACCTGAAACTGGTAAACGACTCCGCTAGTCAGTCCGGGAATATTCACCGAAGTGGGAGGATAGAGAGCTCCACCGCTGGGAACGACGGTGACATCCGGCAGCGGAGTTTCATTAGAGGCAAAGCTATTGTGCACCG
The DNA here is from genome assembly GCA_035553195.1 of Candidatus Acidiferrales bacterium. Classification (GTDB taxonomy): domain Bacteria; phylum Acidobacteriota; class Terriglobia; order Terriglobales; family Acidobacteriaceae; genus Angelobacter. Next base: position 7,248 of record DATNDP010000257.1, on the reverse strand, counting down.
TGTAGCTGGTCACCGGCTGGGCCACTTGCGCCGGACTCCACGTAACCAACGCGTCTGTCCCAACCTCTGTGGCCACTACATTGAGCGGAGCTCCAGGAGCGCCCGGTGCTGCAGCAGTCTGTGTGGTTTGGAACCAGCGTCCGGCCCCAACGGTACCGATCCCGCTGGGATCGTCGCCCGAGTACACCACCAGATTCGCCGGATCGGTCGCATCCAGCGCCAGTGCGCGAATGTTGGCTGGAGCCGAACCAAGCTGCGCGGTGTTGATGTACGAGGAAGCGAGCGTCTGGCCTGTCGGTCCGCCGGCCACATTGCCCACCCATGTGATGTTGCCAGGCGATGCGAAATAGAGATTGTTACCGTTGGTGGCGGGATAGACCTGGTCGCTCATCACCACGGTTGTGGTTGTGATGGAGGTCAGCGCGCGCGTTCCGCTCTTGTCCGTACAAGCCGGATTCGGCCCGATGAGACATGAACTATCCGCAATGCGTATAAAGAACGGCCCCTTGTTGTCGGCACTCCACAGGTCGTGACCGATCCAAGCCAGTCCATTGCTCAAATGATTGTCCGGGGTTGCTGCCACGATCTGGATGAAGCTGTTACAGGTTCCGAAATCTGTTGCCGTGGCAGTGGCCGGATTATTAAAGCGAATGATTTCTCCGCTCCGGCCGAATCCAACCCAGAGATTTCCTTCGGGATCGAGAGCCACCGAGTTAGGCAACTGCGGATTATTCCCCGGGAAGGGACAGCCGGTCTGGCTGGGGAAGGTGTCAGTGGTAGAATTTCCGCCCATGGAAAACGCGGTGTTGAAGTCAAAAAAGCCGTTTCCGCCGTCTCCACCGGGCAAGTAGCTGATCCGGAAGACTCCTCTTGTAGCAGAGCGATTGTCCACAAAATACAGAAGGCTCTGCCCGGCATCAAAAGCCATGGTTCCGCCGGTCACCTTTGTGCCAGAGAAGGGACAGGTCGCGGGATTAATCGCATAAGGCCCAGGGCTGTCCAGATCAGGATCGATGCGGCAAATGCCCGCGGAGCTGTCGGCTACCCACAGGTGACGCACAGGCTGATTCGTGACCGGGCTGATCGCGGTACCATACATGACGATTGCACCGTCGGGTTGCGTGATACTCGCACCCGGCGTTCCGGAAAATTGCACGGTGCTGGTGGTTGGATTAACGGCTGTCTGAGCGCCCGCAAAAATCGTAGCGAGCAAAACGATCAAGCACGAGGAGATGCGCGTTACTGCGTTGCGCACGGAGGGTCCATGATGTCCGGCAGGGGAGATCAGTGTGGAGTTCAAGTTGTGCCTTTCCCTTCGTAAGCCTGAGGCTCCGAGATCTGATTTATGGGAAGCAGCACTACCCGTTAACTGCGTATTGTTCTTGACAATTCCGGAAGAGAACCTGGTTACAACGCCCTGGACTGTGAAGCCAGCATAACAAACCCGGCAGTAACTACGCTTGACTATTCTCAAACCTATTACTGCAAAATTAAAATTAGATTAGCTGCATATTAGAGCTATTTTGTTTAATTATCAACTATCTATGCAGCGATTATGAGCGACCAAATATTTTCTTGACCAAAACAGCTGCTCTCACCGTATCTTCCATTTGTGTCTTCTTGAGCTAAGAGAGTATTTTTCTTTGAAAAAGATATAGACCGATATCGTATTTCTAGACATTTTTTTGATTGGCCAATGGGCCGTGTCCTAGACTTTCCATAAATTCTTACGAGAGCCAAAAAAGGACCGCCTGCTGGCGGCCCTCGGTCCCAAGTTTTGCAAGGGGACGCGGGGCGCGCATGCGCCCCGCAACCCGCTTACCCGCTATTGACCCTTGATCGTTACGGTGAATTGCTCGTTACCGGGTTTAGCTTCAATTCCATCGAATGAAACCGATCCGGTGCTGCTAGTGGTTCCCGTGGCTGCAATCTTCACGTTGACAGTGATGTTGATGCTCGTACCATTGACCAACGTGGGAGTGAGACAGCTTACATTTCCACTCTGCGAGTTAACAGGCGGGGCGGTACAGGTTGTTCCCGCCGGCGGGACGACGCTCTGGAAGGAAATACCCTTTGGTATGGGTTGCGTAAACGCCACATTCGGAGCATCCGCACCCTTGTTCTGGATGGTCCAAGTGTAGGCGTTTGTTGAATTAACGTTGCCGCTGCCGTGTTGAGCCTTGCCGGTGAGGGACAGGTCGGTGGTCGGGCCGCTCCCTCCTCCAGCCGCTGCCGGCGCTGTTGTTGTGACGCTCGCATTCAGCTGTGTGAGAGCCGTTCCGGCAACATCAGTCGCGCTCAGCGTGGCAGAGTTCTTGATGGTCTGATTTTGCATCTGCACGATGAACGTGATCCTCACGACCGCTCCAGCGTCCATGAACCCGATGTTGCAAGAGAAGGTCACGACACCAGGACCACCCGAAGTGCAGGTGCCCTGGCCCGGTTGCACCGAAACTATGTTCCCCAGTGGCAGGAGCGTTGAGGTGCCAGAAGAACTGGTTGCCGCTGCTCCCGCTTGAGAGAACGTGAAGGTTTTGTTGCTCGGCGTGTTGAGGATTGTGAACGTTCCGTTGAACGATGGGTCGATTACGCCGGCAAGCGTCACCTGCTCATTCGGAGCGTACTGCTCGGCGCTGGCCAGCGTCACCGTAACAAGCCCGCTCCCATTGCGGGAAATCAGGGAGATGTTGTCCGGCACAGGACTCAAGGTCTCGGTGACATTCGCGCTACCGATGGGGAATTTCGAGGGATTAGTCACCGTCATGGTGTAACTCATCTGAACCGGAGTTGCACTCTCGGAAGTTGGACCTGTCATGCTGAAGGTAGGCGCGGGTACATTCGCCGCCGAAGGAGTAATCGGCGCCGAAGGCGCTGACTCAGGCGAATCACCGGCGATATTGGTCGCATGTACCGTGAAGGTATATGACGTCCCGTTGGTTAACCCGCCAACCAGCGTGCTATCAGTGTTGGAGCCGAAAACTGGTGGCGGAACTGTTACGGTGATGCCAGTCGGAACTCCGTTGGCAATCACGCTCACTGTATAGCTCAGAATTGCCTTGCCGCCGTTGCTGGCGGAGACCGTCCACGTAACCACAGCCTGCGTGTCTCCGGGCTGAGCAATTACATTCGTGGGAGCGCTGGGAACGCCAAAGCCTGGCGGCGTCGCGATGTTGCTTTGCGCCGAGAACGGGCTGTCGTGGGGACCGTTATGCGCCTGGACTTCAAACGCGTAAGAAACGCCATTGGTCAGTCCGGGGATGAGAATGGATGTCGGCGGGAAGCCGTTCGGATCCGAAGGTGTTACCGTAATGTCTGCCAAAGGCGACCCGGTGGAAATGAAGCTATTCCGCACTGTATAGCTGGTGACGGGAACCGCAGATTGGGCCGGGCTCCAGCTCAGCGTGATTTGTGAATCGCCGGCGACGGCCACCGCGTCCAGCGGCGCCCCGGGCGTTCCATTAGGATCTATGGGCTGCGTGGTTTGCCACCAGCGGCCGCCACCAATGGCCAGCGGATTGACCAGGATGACCGGGTCTTCAGCGGTGTAAAGAACAAGGTTCGCAGGATCGGTACCGTCCAAACCAGCCCCAGTGATTGCAGTAAGGGCAGGGTTGGGCGGAGGATTGATGCCCGCTTCGTTCAGGTAAGTCAGTGTGAGAGTCTGGCCGGAAGCTCCAGCAGCAACGTTGCCAACCCAAGCTACCTGATCCGCGACGCTGTAGTAAAGGTTATTGCCGTTAACTGCAGGATAGAACTGATCGCCCACGACTACTACCGGGGCTGCTATCTGAGGGAGTGTGGGGATCACAGTACCGTTCGCTACGGTACAAGCCGCAAACGGAGGCACCAGACATGTGGTGTCTGCGTTCGGGATCACGAAGGGCGAAGTCCCGTCTCCGGACCACAAATCGTGGCCAATAAACGCGAGACCGGCGCTGGCCGCCCCATCCGGAGTTGTTGCCACCAGTTGTTCGAATTGGGCGCAACTGCCGAAACCGAACTCTGTTGCGGTTGCCGGGCTATTGAAGCGAAGAATATCGCCGCTATCGGAGAAGCTTACCCAGAGGTTGCCTTCGGGATCCAAAGCTGCTCCGTTGGGGGTGGTACCGGTCCCTAAAAGTGGGCATCCCGTGCCGCCAAGAAATGGGGGCTTCCGGACTTTTTGGATAGTGTTCCCCAGCGTAAATGCTGTGGTTAAATCCAGAGTGCCCTGACCGTTGTCACCGTCGGGATTGAATCCGATTCGGATGATCCCCTGGCTGGCGCTATTGTTATCAGCAAAGTAGAGCATATGTCTTGCGGCGTCATATTGAAATTCACCGCCGAAAGGTATTGCCCCACCGCCGCTATTGACGAAATAGGTGCAGGTGGATTCATTGATGTCCCACGGACCGGGCGCATCGATTTCCGGATCCATCCGGCACGGTCCGGCAAAGGAATCGCCTACCCACAAATGGCGCACCGGCCGGCCCGTGAATTGGCTGATGGCCGTACCTTCCAGAATGATGCCGCCCACTGGCGCAGTGTTCAAGGTGTTCGGGCTCTGCCCGGAGAATAAAATTGTGTTGGTGTTTGGAGCAACAGTGGTCTGTCCGCTCGCCGGCAGAGTTGCAAGTGCAAAAATAGCCAGCAACATAAACGCGCGGCCAAAAAACAGACCGGAGAGAGCGCCGCGATCGGCGGCCTTTGTCCATGCGGATCTCATGTTTGTACCTTTCCCCTCCCGAGCTTCAGCTCCAGGAGCTTGTTCAAATATGGGTAAGGCATCATCCGTTCAGTGTCTGGACGTTTAGCCGCCGCAATTCGACTTGATTGCGGCAGACGCACGAATACCACCAGCGTCGTCTTGCGAAGGATCCGGAAGAGCAAGCAGACGCAAAAATTGGCGAACTTTCGCCAAGTAGTACTTAAGGTGTAAGCCTAGCGAATTAGAAATGAATTGAGAGAAGATTAAAAGCTTTAATCAGAACAGATTCGGAGTCGCGTGATTAAAAAACCGGGCTATTGAGCCCGGCTCGCCATGCTTGGCGACTTGAAAAACTCTGGCGGGACGGGTGTCGTCCGCAACACGTGGCCGGCTGACTGTTCCCCGCAAGAGAACATCATCGCGTAAGCAACCGGGCAAAGTGCAAAGCCGAATAGTGCGATCAAATTGCGGGGGCAGGGATTAATTAGAAATTAATTGTTTTAACAATCCATCACTGCTTCGCGGAACAAAATGGCTTAGAGCAATGCCTTAGAACTGGGGTGGAAAAAACAAAAGCCCGCCGTCACCCGGCGGGCTTTAAAGGATTCAATGGGCTACGCTACTGCCTTGCTCTCCGCAGCGGCTTTTTCTGTGCCGATGCGCATGCCGTAGAAAGAGCGCCACACAAAGTAAATAGCCACGGCGAAGAACACAATCGCCAGCGACCAACTGACTTTGGGTCCCTGGTCGGATGTGAGCTTTACCGCCAGCTCTACCGCCAGGAGTCCGAATAGCGTAGTGAACTTGATGATCGGGTTCATAGCTACGGACGAGGTGTCCTTGAACGGATCACCCACCGTGTCGCCTACTACGGTGGCTGCATGCAGATCAGTGCCCTTCATCTTCAGTTCGGTTTCAACCACCTTCTTCGCGTTGTCCCATGCTCCGCCCGCGTTGGCCATAAAGATGGCCTGGTAGAGGCCGAACACCGCAATGGAGATCAGGTAGCCGATAAAGAAATAAGGCTCGGTGAAAGCAAAAGCCAGCGTGGCGAAAAAGACTGTCAGGAAGATGTTGAGCATTCCCTTCTGCGCATATTGGGTGCAGATTTCCACCACCTTCTTGGAGTCGCTGACCGAGGCTTTTTCCACGCCTTCGAGACGGATGTTGCGTTTGATGAATTCCACAGCGCGATATGCGCCGGTTGTCACAGCCTGAGTGGATGCGCCGGTGAACCAGTAAATGATCGAGCCGCCAGTGATCAGGCCGAGCACAAACGGAGCGTGCAGCAGAGAGAGGTTTACGGTGTTCTTGGTGAGACCTTCGGTAAGCGCCATGATGATGGAGAAGATCATGGTAGTTGCGCCCACTACGGCCGTCCCAATCAGCACCGGTTTGGCTGTCGCCTTGAAGGTGTTGCCGGCGCCATCGTTTTCTTCCAGCATCTGCTTGGCGCGCTCAAAGTTCACGTTGAAGCCGAAGTCCCGCTTGATCTCTGCCTCGACGTTGGGCACCTGCTCAATGAGCGAGAGCTCATAGACAGACTGGGCGTTATCTGTGACCGGCCCATAGGAGTCCACGGCGATAGTCACGGGTCCCATTCCCAGGAAGCCGAACGCCACCAGACCGAAGGCAAATACTGCCGGGGCCAGCATGAGTTGCAGCTTGGGGTCGGTCGCAAGAGGCGCACTCAACCCCAACGTGCTGAAGTAAAAGCCGGAGGCCATGAGCACTACCATGGTCAGTCCCAGCCAGAAAGCAGAGAAATTGCCCGCAACCAAGCCGGAAAGAATGTTGAGTGATGGTCCGCCTTCCTCCGACGAGGTGACAATCTCGGCGACGTGGCGAGATTCCACCGAGGTAAAAACTTTCACCAGTTCAGGGATGATCGCTCCGGCCAGCGTGCCACAGGAGATGATGGCTGAAAGCTTCCACCAAAGCGTCGGGTCCCCATTGAGGTCGGGAATGACCAACTTGGATACGACGAACGTGAGAATGATAGAAATGATTGAGGTCAGCCAGACCAGCGAAGTCAGGGGCCCTTCAAAGTTCATCTCATCCGCATTCGCATAGCGCGCCTTGGCGAAGCCCTCATTGATGAAATAGGACCCCGCGGCTGCCACCAGCATCATCACGCGCATTACAAAGATCCAGACCAGAAGCTGTATCTGGATTGTGATCGAAGGTACGCCGAGCACGATGAAGGCGATCAGAGCCACGCCGGTTACCCCGTAGGTTTCAAAGCCGTCCGCGCTGGGGCCCACCGAGTCGCCCGCGTTGTCACCGGTGCAGTCTGCGATTACGCCGGGATTGCGCGCATCATCTTCCTTGATCCTGAAGACGATCTTCATCAGGTCGGAGCCGATGTCGGCAATCTTGGTGAAAATGCCGCCGGCAATACGCAGCGCCGCCGCTCCAAGGGATTCGCCAATCGCGAACCCGACAAAACACGATCCTGCATAGTCCCGGGGAATGAAAAGCAGAATGCATAACATGATCAGCAATTCCACGCTGATCAGCATCATGCCGATGCTCATCCCGGCCTTGAGCGGAATGGCGTA
>DATNDP010000256.1:0-7885 GCA_035553195.1 Candidatus Acidiferrales bacterium | reverse complement strand
GGCGTCGCGCTTAATTCGCGCAACGTCAGGCTTGCCCATGTTGGAGATGTAGTCATTCTTGTCGCGAACTTCCTTGATGGTGAACGAGACTACCTCCAGGCCCATCTTGCTCATATCACCGGCACAGGTAGCGCGCATGCGATCAGCCACCATCTCCGGCTCTTTGACGATCTGCTCGACCGTCAACTGGCCGATGATGCCACGCAGATGTCCTTCCATGACCAGCCGGATCAGGCCTTCGCGTTGCGGCGGCGTCTTGGTGAGGAACTGTTCGGATGCCGTCTTGATGGAGACGTCATCCGATTTCACCTTGATCTGCGCCACCGCCTCCACTGTGACGGCCACGCCCTGATTGGTATAGAGATCCTGTTGCGGCGCGACGTCGAATGACATTAATTCCAGCGACAGCAACCGGCTGCTCTCCACCATCGGCCAGATGATGGTGCCGGCCCCTCGTACTACCCGCGTCTTGCGAAAACCGTAGACCACCAGGGCCTCATTCGGCCCCACTTTGCGATAAAGCCGGGCGATTGACGCCATCACGAACATGAACGCAAGCAGCCCCAGCCCCACATAAACCCACATAATCGGCAACATAAACAGACTTCCCTCCTCACTAAACTCGATCCTTACTGCTGATTGTTAGCTCTTTCTTCCGGCAGAATGCCGGCCGCGTGCGCCAGTTCATCCCAGCGGCGCACGTAAACAATTCCGTTCTCGTAGCGTGTGACAACCACCTCTTCCCCGTTCTCCAAAGGCTCGTGATTTTCCGAGCGCGCGGCGCAGGATTTGCAGGCGCCGTCCTGTTCAAAAAGGATCTCGCCCGTCCCGTTGTTGCGGATCCTGCTGCTCACGCGACCGAGTACGCCCACCATCTCGTAGTCGAGCGGGTCGAGGCTGTAGTCGTGGCCCATCAGCACCTTGGCGACGAAAAGAAAAATCAGCGACGCTCCCAACAGGCCTACAACAGTTGCAATCGCCAGCACTGCCACCATCCACACATGCTGGTAGCGGGTCAGCAGATATCCCGTACCGCCAAACCAGGCCAGAAAAACGGCCAGGGTGAGTGGGTTGAAAAACGGGAAATGCCCGCCGTGGCCACCGCGAACGGCGCCATGCCCCATGTGCACGTGCCCATGCGGCAGGTGAAAATGCAGGTGCAGCGAGCCGCTGAGGAACGAGATGGCGGCAAAGGCAAAGCCAATCACGAAACAGATCAGATACAACAATTCCCAGTTCATGCTAAGCCTCGCTTATCTCCGGCGCGTTCGCGCCGGCCTGGGGCCGCAACACGGCCAGCAAACGATCTGCTAACTTCGGAGTTTCCAGGATGGCGTCCATCAGCATCAGGCAGCGGCGTGTGTCCTCATGTTTGGCCAAATTCAAAAGCGCTCGGCTGATTGCGGGATCATTGCGGAATCGTTCCGCGCCCTGGATGAGCCACAGGTCCAGCGTTGTCTCCTCCGCTCGCACCTCGGAGAGCAGTTCGGTATGAAATCCCTCAGGATCATCTACGAGGTATCCCGGATGTACTTTGAAGAAATTCGACAGTAAAAGTCGTGTCTTGTTGGTCAGGTGTGGACGCGCCCCATTTTCAATCTGCGAAAGATATGACTGGCTGATCTTCTGCCGCAGCTCTTTGCTGATAGCCCGGACCACTTCCTGCTGCGTCATCTCGCGGTCCAAGCCCCGCAGGTTTCCTTCCACTAGCCGCAGATACCGTAATTTTTCGCCGAGCGTCATATTGCAAATCGCAATAACAATATTTCAATTTGTAATAACCGTCAAGCGAAATTTCACCTTAGGGTCAGAAAATCTTTGTTGCCACACAAGCGCGGCGGAATCAGTAACTTAGTTGATATTCATCCGCGCAAAGGAGTGCGCGTTAGGGGCGCGCGTCGCGTTTTGCCTCCGGCACCCGGCAGGAGTTCCAACGGGAGCCGGAGCAGCTTTGGGCGGCAGCTTAGACAGGAAGGATTAAAGCAAACGCCGGAGGCGGCGCCGCCATCAAAGTAGATGATGGCGCCAAGGGTTCGAGTCTGGGGACGGGAAGCGGGTGGTTGGAGCCTGTTGGGTCTTGCAGTCGTTTTCTTTCCTTTCCCAGTGCTGCCCACGGTGCTATTCGTTGCGGGCCTGTTGATCCTTTCCAGCAACCATGCCTGGGCCAGCCATCTTCTGCGTAAACTGCAGGCAAAATTCCCGTCCATCTTCACCAGAAAAACCGAAGCCATCGCGCCAGTAAAGGCGATCTGAGCCTGCAAAAGCAACAAACCCGGGGCTCTTACGCCCCGGGGCTGAACAGATCGAATCTTCGCGCTAAAAGCTGAACCTTGCCGCCAACTGCAGGTTGCGTGACCCGCCTCCGCCAAGGAATGGATTTCCCGTGCCCACGTCGGGCGTAACCGTGATAGGCAGAAAACCGCTGCCACGACCTGTAGAAAGCTGCGTCACAGGATCGAGCAGAAATCCATTTTGGAGAAAATCGACACCGAAGCTCGGCCACAGCGGGTTGGCGAAGTTTGGATGGTTGAACAGGTTGAAGGCATCAATACGAAGCTGCATGGTGACGTGCTCCGTAATGGCCGTATCTTTTACCAGGCTGAAATCGAAGTTCTTGTAATTCGGCCCGACGAACGCATTACGCCCGAGATTGCCGAAGTGCTGCGTTCCGGGAACACAATTGCCCGTCCCGTCATCGGTGCAAGGGATGTGAAATGCGCTCAGATTCAGGAAACTATTAGGCGTACTCGTTCCCGCAAAGGGATCTCCCACCAGATCAGGGCGGCCGAAGAACTCGTCGCTGCCGTTGAAGTCACCTTCAAAGAGATAATTCACATTAAACGGCTGGCCGGCGGCCAGGGCCAGAACGCCGTCAACACTCCATCCCTTGCCGAACCATTTGTTGTCCCAAAGGTCCGGTACGCGATAGTTGAAATTCCAGCTCAACTTCTGGCGCATATCAAAGTTTGAGCTTGCGCGCTCGAGGTCCGGACGGAAGCTGTTGTCAGGTTGCGTGGCGTTAGGAACATAGTCCTGGCCATCGCTCGCATTATCAATTGAGTGCGACCAGGTGTAATTCACGCTGGAGCTCAGGCGATGCCAATTGCGGAACGTAAGTGAAGCCTGCAGGGCGTTGTAACTGCTGCTGGCCGAGGATTCAAACTGATTGATATAGATGAACGCAGGAAACGGCGAAGGAGCACCGGTCAGTGGATCCGGCTGGTTGATATCGCGATAACGGAACAGCTTTCTGCCCTGTGAGCCTACGTATCCGATCTGTACTGCGACGCTGTTCGTCAATTCCTGTTGCACATTCAGGTTGTAAACCTGGATGTAGGGCGTGCGGATGTTCTGGTCCACAGTGAAGACATCCGTGGCGGCAAAACTGGAAGGATCGAAAACGCGGACACCCGGTTGCAGCGTGGTTACGGGCGAGAAACTGAAGGTGATGGGATCAGGGCCTACACCGTTATATGCGGGTCCGGAGTTGAACGTGTTGAACGGAAGCTGGCCGACAAAAAAGTCCTGCGAGAACGCGTCATAGTACAGTCCCCAGCCGGCGCGCACCACGGTCCGGCCATCGCCGCGTGCATCCCAGGCCACTGCCGCGCGTGGACCGAAGTTGTTACCGTCACGCGGATAGAGCTGCTTCACCAGGTTGACGCTGGCGGTAGTCGGATCAAAGATGCTGAAGCGGTTCTGCTCTTCCCCGATTACGCCAAAGTAGTCCCAGCGCAGCCCGTAATTGAATGAGAGTCGGCTCGAGAAGCGAAAATTGTCCTGCACGTAGAACGAGTGGTTGTTCTGGAACGTCTGTCGTGAGGAGTTGCCTTGCGCCTGACGGCCGCTGTCGGGCACGCCGGCGATGAAGTCTTCCAAGGTCGCAAAGCTGAGCTTGCCGCGATAGCCGCTGTCAAAGAAGCCGTCAACGAATGTGCGCCGGAATTCATAACCGAACTTCCAGTTGTGGCGGCCGCGCGTCCAGGTGAAATTATCAAAGAACTGCCAGTTGGTGTCGGTGCGTCCGCGAGGGACGGAAGTATTGGCGCCCAAAATGGCAAAGGAGGGCGTATCGCTCTCAGCGGCAGGAGGGCCAACGGAAATTTGCGGCAGACCGAAGTCCTGCGCGCCAGTGCCCATGTTGAGACCAATGCTGGAAGGATCAAATGTGCTGTCCTCCGGCCCGAAAGTCTCATGAAACCGGTTGTAGCCGAAGCGGAACTCAGCCAACAGGCGTGGGTTGAACATATGTGTATGGGACAGAGAAAGGATGTTGACCCGCGTAGGAGTAACGGTGTTGAAGCCTGGCAAGATACCGCCGCCCACCAACGCCAGCGGAAAACTCTGGTCGCTGTCGCCGAAGTAGTAGCGCCCAGTGAGATTGTCGTTTTCAGTAAAGCGGTGGTCGATTTTGGCAATCATGCTGTCCACGCGATTGCTGGCCGGATCAGATGTCAGTAGATTGTTGCCGTTTGAGTCCACCGGAATATTGGGAGCCGGCCAGGGATTGCGGGCCAATAGGGCCGCGATCACAGGATTGACCGCGCCGCCATTAGTCGTGATCGCGGCGTTGAGTTCGGCCTGTGTGGGAACGCGGGCCAGCGTGGGAATGCCCACACCTTCGCGCTGGCCTTCATAGGATACGAACCAGAAGGTTCTGTCCTTCTTGATGGGGCCACCGAGAGAGAAGCCGAACTGGTTATTATGAAACTGATCCTGCGGTCCAGGCCTGGCATTGAAGAAATTGCGAGCATCCAGCGCATTGTTGCGGAAATACTCATATACCGAACCGTGCAGCGTGTTGGTTCCGGACTTCGTCACTATATTCACGGTTCCACCGGAATTGCGTCCGAATTCGGCTTCGGTACCATTTGTGATGGAAACCACCTGCAGGGCATCCATGGGAAGGATGGTGGCCGGAGTACCGAAGACTCCGCCCTGGTTGATTGCCGGCAGGTTGCGGTAGCCATCATTCATGTCGGTGCCGTCGAGCAGGTAATTATTCGAGCGCCCGCGGTTTCCATTGATGCTGAACAAGCCGAAGGAGCCCGGCGAATCGGCCACGCCGGAGGGATCGCCACCGGACCCGGGCACCATCACCAGCAGCTTGGTGAAATCGCGACCGCTCACGGGCAACTCCTGGATCTGCTGGCCCTCAACACTTCCGCCGAGATTGTCCTGCGTGGCTTCAATCAACGGCGCCTGTTCCGTGACAACAATGCTTTCCGCCACTTGACCCGGAGAAAGCTGCACGTTCACCTGCTGGCTGACTGAAACCTCAACCCTCACCGCCTTTACTGTGGCGGGACGAAACCCTGCGGCTTTTACGTTGACATCGTAGTTGCCAATCGGCAGTTCGGAAACGAAGTAGTTGCCGGTTCCGTCGGTCACAGTATTGCGAGTGAAACCGGTGGCCGGATTGGTGACAGTGATTTGCGCGCTGGCGACCACGGCGCCCGAGCTGTCCGTTACGGTCCCCTGCACGCCGCCACGGAACGTTTGTGCCCAGAGGCACACAGCGAACATTGTGAAGAGAGATGCTGAAGCGAATGTTCTCATCGTCGTTGCCCCCGATTCCGGATGGTCGAGGATTATACCCCCGTCCATGAGGGCAGACCGATGGGGCAGATGGCCTACACGGGGGTGCCGAAGAATGTTGCACGTAGGTGCGAATCAGGCAGCTGTGGAGCAGATCACGAGCCCAGTTCGGCGCTGAAAGGCAGCCCCCTGTCATAAGGAAACTCTTAATCTTTGGTCGTGCGACTTTAGGGAGGTCGGGTAATCTGCGGACAACCTCGTTCTTTAACTCGTAAGTAAAGCAAGAACTCTGGTCAGCACAGGTCTTTTGTTATATATTCTTGCCGCCCCCACCTGAACTTGAGTTTTGCCATTCCTTTTGAGGTGATGTAAATGCGCCGGCTTTACAGTCTGGTAGTAGTGCTGTTTTGTGGCTTGCCGATCCTGTGTTCTGCCCAGCAAAAAGATTCCTGGCTGCCAATAACAGACCAGGACAAGAACATCAAGGAAGTGCCCGGAATGCCCGGCGCCAAAGCCATCCAGCTCTACTATTCTCAGTACATCAATGACAACTCTGATAACGATAACGCTGAATGGGATTACAGCCGGGTCAAGATCCTGACGGAGGCCGGCAAGGACCAGGCGGATGTAAAGATTATTGTCCCTGACGGGTTCCACGTAAGGGATCTGAAGGTCCGCACAGTCCATCCTGACGGCACGATTGCGGATTTCACCGGCAAAGCCTTCGATAAGGTCATTTTCAAGGGAAACGGCCTCAATTATCACGAAGCCAGTTTCACCTTTCCGGATGTCACAGTGGGCAGCATCGTTGAATACCGCTACAAGATGGATTACCCGCCCAACTTGCTTCCCGGCCATGAGTGGGACCTTCAACGCGAGCTGTACACGGTGAAGCAGGAATATAAGCTTCTTGCATACGCACATGGCATTCTAGGTGTTGAAGGTATGACCGGCCTTTCAGCTTCTTATAACTTGCCTCCGGGCATGAAGCTGAAGAAAAAGTCAGACGGCTATGAGCTTGAGGCGGAGAACATCCCGCCGTTCCAGGCGGAGAGCTTCATGCCTCCGGATCAGCCATACAGATACCGGGTAACGTTCCGTTACGGCGACCAGTCGATGGCGTCCGCGGAAAAATTCTGGCGAGGGGTAGGCCTCCAGCAGTACACCGGCACTGAAGAATTCATTGGCAACCACAAGGAAATTCGGGAAGCGGCTGCCCAAGCCATTGCCGGCGAGAGCGATCCTGAGAAGAAGCTGCGGAAGCTCTATGCCCGCGCGCAGCAGGTAAGAAACCTGAGCTTCGAGCGCCAGCGCACACAAGCAGAACAAAAAAAAGAAGATCTGAAACAAAACAATAACGTGGTGGACGTGCTCCAGCACGGTTACGGTACAAGCAAGGACATCGCCCTGCTGTTTGCCGCCATGGCGCGCGCTGCCGGCTTCGAGGCCATCGTCGCGCTGTCTACTGATCGCAGCGAACGGCTGTTCGAACCAACGGTCTTGCAGGAATGGCAGCTCGCATCTCCGATCGTGATGGTGAACTTCAATGGAAAGCAGGTGGTGCTTGATCCAGGCACCAGGTTCTGTCCCTTTGGATTACTGCGGTGGAATCGGACGGCTACGCAGGCCCTGCTTCTCGAAAAAAGTGGCGGAGTCATGGTGAACATACCTCTATCCAGCCAGGCAAATGGACTGCTGGAGAGAACCGCGGACGTGGAAGTCGCGACGGATGGCACGCTCAGCGGCGACGTTACTGTTCGCTACAACGGCTATGAAGCGATGGAGCGGCGGCTGGACGCTCTGCAGACCGATGAGGCCGGTAGAAAAAAGAAACTGGAAGAGGAACTCCAGGGCTGGCTGCCCAATGGCTCTGTCGTCAAGTTCAAGGATGCGCAGCCATGGGAAACGGCTGATGGCCCACTCGAAGCCCACTTCAGCATTCGGGTGCCGAGCTACGCGAGCTTCGCCGGGAAACGGTTGCTGGTCCCCAACAATCTCTTCCTCACCGGCCAGAAGCAAGCATTTGCGCAGCAGTCGCGTAAGTATCCTGTGTACTTCCGCTACGCTTTTGCAGAAATTGACAAGGTGAAAATCAAGGTCCCTCCGGGGTTCAGCATGGAGGACCTGCCGCAGCAGAAAGATGCGAGTCTGCCCTATGCGCGGTACCAGGAGTTGATCAAGTTTGAGGGGCAAGAGATCAGCACCCGGCGCGCGCTCCTGCTGGGCCAGAATTTCTTTCCTTTGGACAAGTACCAGGAGTTAAAGGATTTTTTCAACAAGGTCGAAGCCGGAGACGAGCAACAGGCCGTGCTCCACGGAGGCGTCGTCAGTGCTCAGAAATAAGTTC
>DATNDP010000255.1:0-3819 GCA_035553195.1 Candidatus Acidiferrales bacterium | reverse complement strand
CAAGCAGGCCGACTTCAACAAGCTTCGGCAGTCGGCGAACCTGATTATTTCGTTCCACGATTACCGCGGAACCAAGAAGCTGGAAGAGACCTTCGCCAAGATGCGGGAGTTTCCCGGCGACTTCTTCAAGATTGTAACCACGGCCAACTCGCTGTATGACAACGTGGTCTTGATGAAGTTCCTGGAGAAGTACTCCCATCAGCACTCGCTGGTTGGTTTCTGCATGGGAGAGCAGGGCGTGATCAGCCGGCTGCTGTGCGTGCGCGCGGGCAGCCAGTTTACGTTTGCGTCGGCGAATCCGGGAGAAGAGACGGGCGCGGGGCAGATTGCCGCACGCACTTTGCGGGAGACGTTCCGCATTGACCAGGTGGATGCAGCCACGCGAGTGTACGGAGTTGTCGGCGACCCGGTGGCGCATTCGCTTTCCCCGGTGATGCTGAACACAGCGTTCCGGCGGGAAAACGTGAACGCGCTTTATCTGGCGCTGCACGCCAAGGCGATTGACGACGTAATGGCCTGCGTCCGCGATATCCCGATCAGCGGATTGAGCGTGACGATGCCGTACAAGGAAGAGATCATCAAGCAGCTCTCCAAAACGGACCCGCTCACCGCCAAGATTGGCGCGTGTAATACGGTGGTTCGCGGGCAGGATGGAAAGCTGTTCGGCTTCAACACGGATGTGACCGGAGTGGTGCGGCCGCTGGAGACGCGCATACACCTGCAGGGAGCCAAGATTCTGGTTCTGGGGGCAGGAGGATCGGCGCGCGCAGCGGTGTTTGGGCTGAAGGAGCGCGGCGCGGAAGTCTACATTTTGAATCGCACGCCCGGACCGGCGCAGACGCTGGCCAAGCAGGCCAAGGCGAAGGCGATCAATCGCACCATGCTGAAGAAGCTGGAGTTTGATGTGATCATCAACGCTACGCCCGTGGGCATGGAAGGGAATCGCGATCCGCTGCCCATCCCGGAAGAAGATTTCAAAGCGAAATACTTCTTCGAGATGGTCTATGTGCCGGCGGAAACCAAAATGGTGAAGCTTGCCCGCAGCAAAGGCATGCACGTGATCCTGGGAGCGGAGATGTTCGTGCAACAGGGCGCGCGGCAATTTGAAACGTGGAGCGGCAAGCCGGCGCCAGTCATCGAGATGCAGCGGGTTGTGGAGTTCGCGCTGGCTCAGCGCGCTGCCGCGAAAGCGGCCGAGAAGGCGACAACCAAGAAAGCAGGAAAATGAGCGTCGGGCTGCGGCTGCTTAGCTGCGGCAAGTTCCAGGAAAAAGTGTTCCGTTAGCGGCGTTTCTTGGCGGCAGAGCCGTTGCAGTAGCAGTCGGTGAGGCGCTTGTTGTGCTTTCCGGAGGCGCAGCGGTCGCGTTTGGGAATTACGGCAGCCGGTCCGCCGCGCTCGACGATGCTCTTGATCGTTCGCTTCTTCACAGCGGGACCAAAGAACATCGGGCCTGGATTGAGATATTGCACGGGTCTACACCTTTCTTTATGACTTGCTTTGTCCCTGGAGTAAAGCCAATTAGAAGAATTAATCCCCAACTCGGAAAAAGCAGCTTTTCTGCGGTTTGCCATGCAGCTCCAGGCATAAGGTGATAAGAAGGATGTTTTGGCTCTCCTTCGCCGGCCGGGAATGCTGAACGGAGTTCGTAATCAGCAGCTCCGAGCAGGTTCAATTCTGGTTTCTATGGCTTGGTGAGGCTACCCGCTCTGCTGCAACGCCATCTCACTAGTGAGTCTGGAGAAAGCAGCGCTCAAAGAAGAGCGCTGTACGCGAGGTAGAGTATGTTGCGCCATAGACTGGCTCTGTATGTAGCGTTCATTGTTACGTGTTCGTGGGCCACTCTGTTTGCCCAAGGAACCGCCACCACGGTTCCGTCCGGTACGGATATCAAAGTGCGTACGGACACACAAATCACGGCTGACCAGAACAACGTCGGCAAGACATTTACTGGTAGTGTGACGGAAGATGTGGCGAATAACGGCACCACGGTGATCCCCAAGGGTTCGCCAGTTGTGCTGACCACAGTAAAAGACGGGAGCAAGGTCGCGGTTGATCTCACTTCAGTGAGCGTCGGCAGCCAGAAGTACGCGATTGAAGCGAGTTCTTACAAGCCCGGAAGCGTAGGTGCGAACAAGACCACTGCGAAATACGCGGGCGGCGGAGCGCTTGCCGGTGCTCTCATCGGCGCGATTGCAGGCGGCGGTAAAGGCGCTGCCATCGGCGCGATTGCGGGAGGCGCGGCCGGCACCGGAACGCAAGTTCTGACCTCCGGCAAGAGTCTGAATATTCCCGCGGAAACCGTGCTGACCTTCAAGACTGCCCAGGATCTGCGGCTGACGCCGGCTTCGACGACTACGCCCAGCAGCGGCACACCGCAGCAGAAGTAATACCTTTAGACGTCAAACTGCAGAAAAGCCCCGTGATGCGGGGCTTTTCCTTTTGGCTATTGTTTCGGAGAACTGGTCTTGAGGAACAAGGGCGGGTTCGGCTTTTTGCCGCTATTCTTCGCGTGCCGCTGCACAATTTTGTCGGCTGGCGTGCATGTGGTTACGCTTTCAAGGTGCGGGACTTCGCCTGGTGCAGTGGGAGAGAAGTTATAACTCACAATGGAGCCACACATGCCAGCTCCGGCGGGGTGAACGCGAATACCACGATCCAGCTCCTTGCGAAAATCTTCAGCAACTTGCCCTGGATCAACCACCTTCCGCTCTATGATTCCGGGTTGGACTGTCCCGAAGAACCCGCGATCGAGACTTCCGATCGGTACTCTCTTTTCGTCGCGCTGCGGTTTTTGTGGAATCATACTCAGCTTGAAGTATTCCAGTGTTGGCGAGCTGTTCGAATTTTCATTCTGGGCAGTGGAAGCAGCCGGAGCCTGCGCCAACGAATGCTGTTTTGTCGTGGCGGAGTTTTGTACCTGCGTCCAGCCCACGGACGACAAGGCCGCAACCAGCAAGAAGGCAGCGAAGCGAAGGTCACGCATAACGTCCTCCAGAGGCAATCATTTTACTCCGGAAAAAGGCTGATGGCTGAATGGTCGCCAATCCTCATTAGAAGGTCCCGTCTGGAATCGAAGTGAATCTGATCTGTTTCACCATTTTGGCAACTACGCGCGCTTTCATCTAAACTTTCAGCACGCATGGCGCATCCTCTCGACAATCCCATTTGGACGGCGCTTACAACTCTTCAAACATCTTTCGCTGTGGGTGATGGAACGGCCCGCCGTTTCCCGCCAGATGTTTGCCCGCTTGGGGCTGTGAGCCATGTTGATGAAGGTGGGTGGAAAGGTCTGTCACAGATCGCGTGCGAGCCGGTGACTTTGTTCACGCATCAACCGTTGCAGGTTCCTCAGGGATGGTCCATCACACGTTCAGTGGAGCTTTACGAAATGATGCAGGACGATGGCGACTGGCTTCGTGAGAGCGGGCGCAATCACCTGGCGGGCGATCGCATTGAGGACCTCACTCCGGCTGATCTCGCCGAGATGGCGGCGCTGTATGAGGCAACGCGTCCCGGACGAAAGATTTCACCACGGTTGCATGTGCTTGGCGGATTTGTCGGCATTAAGCACGGCACCCAACTGGTCGCCATGGGGTGCCTGCGCCTGCACTGTCCCGGATACCGCGAAATCAGCACTGTGGCTACACGCCCGGGCCAGACCGGCCGCGGTTACGGTACTGCTCTGGTTGCAGCGCTGGCGCAACGGATTCTCGACGCTGGAGAGACTCCCTTTCTTACGGTGCGCACAGATAACACGCGGGCTGTCGAGATCTACCGCCGCCTCGGCTTCCGCGAGCGCGCCCAGCTTTACTCCACCAC
>DATNDP010000254.1:0-4486 GCA_035553195.1 Candidatus Acidiferrales bacterium | reverse complement strand
GTCCACCAGATCTTCTTGAACGCGGGTATTGCGGGCCAGCAGATAGGAAACAAAAATATCAGAAAGGGCATGTTGCTCATGGAGCGTGCGCACCATCTCTTTTCGATCGATCTTGAGCACCGTACTCTCCGTAATTGCCACCGCGGTCGCCATGCGCCGCCGTTGCGAGCCAGCGATGCACTCCTCGCCTAAAAAATTGCCCTCCCCGAGCAACGCAATTGTGGCCTCCTTGCCCCCCTTGGAGATGACAGTGAGCTTGATTTTGCCCCTCTGGATATAGAAGATGGCTTCCGCCGCATCCCCTTGTGAAAAGACAATCTGCCTCTTTTTAAGGTCAATAATTGTCCGGCCTAAACCGGCTTGCGCCAGAAATGTGCGCGGGTCAAAGCGTCGTATTCTCTCAAGGGAAGTTCTTGGGATTGCAATATCTGCTGCTCGCGTCGTTGCCTCGGCGAGTGTTTTGCTGCGCTGCTTAGCCATGGCAGCTTGCCGGACAGCTGAACTGTGGCGTCGTCCCAACCTGTCCGGGCTCCTGGTCTTCACCGCTAATGCTTCGCCTCGCGATGAAAGTTGCTTTCTTTCCTTAAAGTAGCGATTTCTTTATATCTTGACAATATAAAACTGTCCTTTTTTGAACAGATTATAAAGCCGCTGAGGTGAGACTATCGTTCTCATGAAGGTATTGGTGAGGGCAGTGCGAATTGTTCGTGCCGCAAGAGCGAACAGCGCCCCAGAGTCAAAGCCGGACTTCATAGGCTCGATGATTCAGTTCGTGGATCACCGCCTTAAGGGTGCTCAGCCTCAGTATGCTGAAGGAGTTGGCAGGATTAAAGCACGGCTGAGAATTGCCGAAGATGCCCCCAACGTTCGCAATGATGATCCTGACAAAGACACAATTTAGTGCGGATGAGCAAGGGCCGCGGGCTTTACACCCTGCGGCCCCCTCGTTGTCATATTGAAAGTTCATTTAATCAATCCGAGTAGCGTCTCTTTCGGTACCGCGGTCATTACTCCACGTTGGCTGTACGTGCTTGCCGGGGCAACACCCGCATCTTACGGTGATCCTCATCTTGTTGATGAAACGCTGGCGGCAGTGGCGCCGACCGACATCCAGCAGGGTGATGTAGTGGGCATCGGCATTCACACTGGCAACGCACTTCGAGGATATGAGATCGGCAAAGCGGCTCGTGCTCGTGGGGCCACCGTGGTCTTCGGCGGAATTCACGCGACGCTTTATCCTGACGAAGCGGCGGAATTAGGCGGCGCACACGCAGTGGTGAAGGGCGATGGCGACGTGGTTTGGGCCAGGGTTCTGGCTGACCATAGAGAGGGCCGTCTTAAGCCTCTCTACGTCGGCGGCCGAATTGAAGCAAGCGACTTTGTTCCTGCGCGCTGGGAACTGATGCCGCGCAAGAATTACATGTGGGCCTCGGTACAGACTGTCCGTGGCTGCCCCAAACATTGTTCCTTCTGTTCTGTGTGGCGGACCGACGGACAGCGCCCGCGCCAGCGTTCTTCAGATGCCGTGATGGAAGAGGTAGTCCAGTTGCGCCGGCTCGGCTTCCGCTTTATCGCTCTGGCCGATGATAATTTTTATCCTGTAACCCTGACCGATCTCAAACTTGCCCAGCAGCAGAATAATGTCGAACGGTTGAATGAACTCAAGGCCATCCGTGGCGAAAGGTTCGAGCTAATGGCGCGCCTGGCACAGCTTCCGAAAGACACAATTCTGTTTACGCAGATCACCATGGAAGCGGGCGAAGATCCTGAATTTCTCATGGCCATGAGAGCTGCGCACATCCAAGGTGTCCTGGTGGGGGTGGAAGCGGTGACCCCCGAAGGGCTGAAGGATGTATATAAAGACTTCAACTGCGTGGGAGCAAGCCTGGCAGAGCGCCTTCGTACCTTTCGTCGTCATGGAATATACGTCCTCGGGTCGTTCATTTTCGGTCTGCCCAGCGACCGTCCTCAGACGTTCGAGGCCACAGCGGCGCTGGCCGAGCAGGCGGACCTGGCCTTCGCGCAGTTTGTGATGCTAACCCCATTCCCCGGGACCGTTGACTTTGCGCGCTGGGAAAAAACCATGCAGGGTGATCTCACCCGAATTGGCGGCGTGCCTCTTACGCGAGTGTGGCTCATCCCGAGGGCTGTTCGCCCTCAGCTCTTCTGGTCGCATCCGGTAATGTCATCGGACGAGATCCGGCGCAGGACACAGGCGGTATGGGACCGCTTCTACAGCCTTCGCTTGATCTGGAAGCGTGCCCAGTTTATTCCGTCGATCAAGGGCCGGCTCGCGTTCGTGTTAATTTCAAAGCTTTACCGGCGTATGTATGCTGAAACCGGAATCGCTACAGATAGCGCGCGGCTCGCATGGTCGGCCCGATGGGCTCGCTGGCTGGCACGATCGTGCCGCCGCCTGTTTGCTGGGCCTCTGATGCCGGGGTTGCAGGTGCCACCGCGCGTAAGCCGCTAAAGCGGCCCCAGTAGGTCTTGACGCGTCTTCATCTTTGGGGCGCTGCGTTGGATCCGAGAGAATACAACGAATGTGGAACTGTGCGTGATACGGATTGAGTCATCTTGACCCCGCTTTCGCTTGCTCATGCGCAGGGGCAAAATGCACCATTCAGGCTTGACCCGCTGTTGCTCTTCCAAACTAAGGCGTCGTAGCTGACAGGTCCGCTGCACTGAGGTTAAGTCCAGTAAGTGTGTATTGCCCCAGGAATCGCACTGTAGCTATAGCATCAAACGAGACCGGCATCCACATGCCGTTCACTAGCGCGAATTGCACGGTAATATGGATGTCTTTAATCCACAGGGACGGGCTTTTGATTGGCACGCCTTCAATTCGTCGGATCCGAAAGGTGTTCGCATCTACCCAGATTTGTCCAAGTAGCAGATTCCGGGCCTTACGCTTGGGGAAGATCAGCAACACATACTCAGGAGTTACACCGAAATTCTCCCGCCGAAGAAAAGCAAAATCGTAATTCGTTCGGCTGATCTGGTTGTTGCCGCCATTGTTTGCAGTTTCCTGATCCAGAATCGACCGCACTATTTTTTGTCCACGCGGGTTACCGCTCGCTTGCATGATTGTGTACGTCTTCGTATCGGGAGGCGTGAAACTGATTTGCGCGGTCACTTCCGAGACGGGCTTCTTGTCGCGGGTTCGGAAAACGTTATATCTTCGGGCTACTTCATAGGGCCGAGACTCAGCGAGGTTTTGCTGCTGCGTACGCTCGATTGATTGCAGGAGGGCATCCAGATCAGGAGCTATGGTTTCAATCGCAGGCGGCGATTGCGGCAATGAAGCTGCCGTTGCGGCGACCAATAGAACCGCCACCCAGACTTGTCGCATCACTCGGGAGAACGTAATCCCAGAGACAAGAGAGATTGCAAGCACTGCTCACCGCTGAGGCTTCGCTGAAAGTCGTGATGGCTCAGGACGATCGGCGTCCTGTGACAGTTCATCTGACAGCGGGTCGCCACTGGGTTCAAGTACCGCCGGCTTGATCTCGGCCATCCATTCCCATTGCACGGGACGGAAGTGACGCGCGTGCAGGGGCGCAATCAGTGTTTCCGGCCGCGAGCCACAAGAAAGACATACTGCGCCCACCAGAGTGATGTCCGTCTCTTGCGTTATGTCATCTTCTCTCTTCCCGGTCCACCCGGCAACGACGGGTCCTTTGCATTTGTCACATGGAAAGGCCTTGAGATGAAGATAGTAGGTCGCGCGTTCTTCGGCCTTCACCAGGTTTCCCGCCCACGTCCGCGGCGGAGAGGATCTGCCGGAGGCAACAGGAACTTCATTACTCAACGCAACTTGAGACATTTCGCCTCCTCCTTGGTGCTGATCATTTTCAGCAGCCTGCGCATACTCGGGTGTTCAGCCCTGTTATTTAAGCTTCCGCTCCCAAGGCCCCGCTCCTCAAATGAACGATGAACGCCGAAGCACTTTGATGAACGCGAGGGTAATTGTAAGTACGATCACCAGTGGAATGGCGCCCAACTGGAACTTAAGGAAAAGACTCAGCATCCAGGCGAGCATAACAAGCATGAAAACTGTCCAAAGCATCAACGCACCCTCCTTGATGCCGACCTGCCACTTCCAGTCGAATGGCCGCTCATACCACTATGACATTCTGCGGGGATAAAAAGTGTGCATTATTGCTCTACGCAGTTCTTTTGGGGCTTTCGTCAGCAGATGATGAAAATCACAGCAACCAGACGCTGGACGTTTTCTCTTTGCACCCGGGGCCAGCCTGTCACGGTGTGACAAAGCTGACCAATATTGATCAGTTGTCCCGCTCGGTGTTGCGTATGATTCTTTTATGGCATCAATTCCGCTCGTTCGATTCACCCATATCGTCAGCTCAGCCAATCAGTCTTTGTTCGAGTCGCGTTGTATGGCTTGCGGTTGGCTGGTTGCCGCTAGTCAGAATAAGAAGTATTTGAAAATCGCCGAATCAGCGCACCATTGCCCGGCGCATCC
>DATNDP010000253.1:0-20755 GCA_035553195.1 Candidatus Acidiferrales bacterium | reverse complement strand
AGCTGGGTCCATTTGCGCATGTGCACGGAATGCGGGCACGTGGGTTGCTGTGACTCATCCAAGAATAAGCACGCTACGCGGCACTTCCACAGCACCAAACATCCGGTGATCCGTTCCATTGAGCCCGGTGAAACCTGGACGTGGTGTTACGTGGATGAGCAGATGGGCGAGCTGAGCCGAGCGTCGTAAGCTTTCCGGCGGAGCACCTTCAGACAGCTTGCTGAGTTCGAGGTTTTAGGAGCGCTTTGTAGCGCTTTGGGTACGTGCGGTCAACACTGTTGCCAGTTCGGCCAGGCTATAAACCTCAAGATTTGGCTGAGCGGAAGCTGGTTTGGCAGCGCCGGCGCCCGGGCGCAGAGACGGCCGGTTCACCCATACATTGGCGATGCCCAGAGAGTTTGTGGGAACAATATCGTGGTAGATGCTCTGTCCCGCATGGAGAAGCTGCTCCTTCGCCACGCCGCTTCTTTGCATGGCTTCCTGAAAGTTCTTGAGTGACGGCTTGTAACTCTGCACCTGTTCCGCGGTCACAACCAAATCGAACTCCACGGATAGCTTCTTTTGTGTCGCTGCAAAAAGATCATCATCCACATTGGAAATGATCCCCAGCTTGAATCGCGAGCCAAGAACCTGCAGCGCAGCGACGGTATCCGGGAACGGTTCCCACTTGATGAGTGACTTGGCGAACTGCTCCCCTTCACCTGGTGTGACCTGTACACCCAAGCGACTGCCCATGAGTTGCACGGTTTCAGAAAGGACCGCGCGATAGCGCTGATACGGCCCGGCTTCAATTTCTGCTTCGGCTTCACCGTAAAGCTCAAGAAGCTTGGCCTCTCCGGTTGCGGGAATGGTTCGGGAGAAGAGTTGCCGCAAGGTGGTGAGCATTCCCGTTTCCCAGTCGATCAGAGTGCCGTAGCAGTCGAAGGTGATCAGACGAATGCCGGTGACATCCATATAAGAAAAGGATAATCGACATGCGTCTTGTGAGCACGTTGCAAGCGCTGCCCGTTATCCCCATGCACCTT
This sequence comes from Candidatus Acidiferrales bacterium, assembly GCA_035553195.1. Lineage (GTDB taxonomy): Bacteria > Acidobacteriota > Terriglobia > Terriglobales > Acidobacteriaceae > Angelobacter. The sequence goes on along the minus strand of DATNDP010000253.1, from coordinate 19,730 downwards.
AACCGGTGACTACCGGGATCGCCTGTTCCCGAATGGAATTGAGTGTCCTCCGGTCGATGTTCAAGTGCGCCATCACAAGCTCCGGAGGAGTATGGGTGAGCCACTCCGAAACTGATAGGTCCTGAAAATAGCTGCTCCTGAACATCTCCAGAAATTTCAGGTCCGTGTTGCCGGTATTTTCGATGTAATGCGGCAAAGTTTTCTGCACGTAGCCGACATCGCCGGTCTCGAAATCCAGTGTGCGAGCGCGGCCTCCGGTGGCGAACAAGGTCATGCGTCCTTTGCCAGCCATGTAGTATTGCCATTCGTCGGCATTCGGATGCCAATGGAGCTCACGCATTGCTCCCGGACGCACCGTGACTAGCGCCATCGCCACAGTGGTGGATTCTTTGAACGTGCTGGAATCCACAATGCGTACGCTTCCGCCTTTCATCTCTTTTGTGATTGCTGCCTGGTCGGCTCGGAAAACGAATTCCCGTGGTGAGCTGCCCAGCGATCCCGCAGCGGCACGCTGCTCGGGGAGCAAGGAGCCGGGTGGCTGTGCCTGAAAGATAAAAAGTTCTTCTTTGGGCAGATTCTCCAGGGCGCGCTGCGGGACTCCGAAATTCTTCGCCAGCACGTCCTTCGGCGTATGCGCCATCAGGTCCGTCAGCAGCACCGTTTCATGCTCGGAAAAGCTGCCATCGTCGAATACCAGCAGGAACTTCGCGCCGTCTGGTTTGAGTCCCTGGATCGAATGTGGAATGCCCGCCGGGAAGAACCACAGATCGCCTTCGAATGTATCCGCAACAAAGCTCTTGCCGTCGGCATCAATCGCGGTGACGCGTGCTCCACCATTGAGCATGATGGCCCACTCTGCCGCCGTGTGCCAGTGCAGTTCGCGTACTCCGCCGGCAGTGAGCCGCATAAGCACTCCCGCAAGCGTGGTGGAGATGGGAAGTTCGCGTACGGTTACCTCATGCGACCACCCGCCGTCGTAGAGCCGCTTGTGCGCCATGGAAAACGGGTACTTGAATTGAGGCACAGCGCCGGCATCCGTGATCGGTGGAAACATTGCGCTCGGGTTACGACGGTCGAGTTCCAGGTTTGTGGGGCCGGGATCTGTGGCAGCGGCCCGGCGTTCCGTTGCCCTCTCTTTGAAGCGAAGTACTCTACCGAACACTGCTTCCTCCTTTGCGCAAATTCCGCGGGAGGCATCTATTCGAGACGCCTTTCTGGGTACGATGCGGCAGTCTAAAGTCATGTTTCCTCTCTGCTTCATTTGCTTTATTTCAACGGCTTATCGTGAAGGACTTGCGTGCGGTTGCGAACGACTCGACGATTGTGGGCGGCCTACACGGATTGTTTGGCTGCGGTGATGGGATGCCGCAAATCAGCAGCGACAAACGTCAGCAGCACGGCTACAGGCAAAAAGAGAGCGTTCAACAACCAGAGGTGGAGTAACCAGACTCCACACAACGCTCCAAGCAGGAACCCGGCCCATAGTCCGGCCGTAATTCCGGCATCTTTGAAATCTTCATGTTGGAACGAGAGGCGAAAAGCTTCGCGAAACCGGCCTTCGCGCGGACCGCGCGTTTTGTCATAAAACCAGAACATGTAACGTGACCACGATTCTGCGAACTTGGCCAGCGTTCCAGTTACGTGCGTTGTCCTTACGGTCAAGGCGCCAACGCGTGTGAGTGTGGCGTTCTGCAGTCCCATAGCGGCACATGCCAGGGCGATCAAGGAGTAGAAGACCGAGGGAGGCATGAGAAAACCGGCCGTTCCGGTCACATATCTGCCGCCTCTTAGAACGAAGACGACGATCAGGAGAGCCTCCAGTCCGAGGGTAACTGCAGCACTGGAGCGCACTCCACGGCGGACACATGCCTCATGAATACAGGCACAGGCGATCAGGCCGGCGACAAACATCAGCACGGCCAGGCCACGCGCGAGCGCGCCAACTGGCCCTTGTTGAAACAAGTGATATGGCATAAGGACGGTGTTACCGCTCATATTTGCATTGAGGATCTGCTTCAGGATGATATAGCCCACAATGTCCACGAACCCTGCAATCCATGTGAGGCCAATGGCTAGCAGCGCCTTCTGCAAAGAATCCAACGGTTCAACTTTGCTGATCTGCACGAGCTAGCCTCTAAGCTCTAGATGCATCGGATCGCGATAGAGCAGACCGCAAACCCGGCGCTCCCCAGCCGAATCTATAAAAAGAGGCCCGCTCGCGCGCCCGTAACGAAGCCGATCTCTGAACAGCCTCTTGATTAAGAGCCAATCTGAACCTCAGCGCTTCGCTTGCGATTTCGTGTAGGAGCCCAACGGCCCTCGGTGGCCGTGCAAGAAACTGGGCACTGCTCCAGTCTAGATGAAAAACAAAGTAAGACCTGAGGAAAGGAGGTACGAAGTGGCAACGGTACCGAGATCTGAAGGTGAGCCGCGCCGCAAGCTCAAGCCAAAGCTCGTCACGATCAAGCAGAGCTATGGCGAACAGGCTGCTGACCTGGCGCAAGTGCTCGCGAAGAATGTTAAAGGCGAGGTTCGGTTTGATCCGGCGAGCCGCTCGCTCTACGCTGCCGATCTTTCCATCTATCGGCAGGTTCCAGTGGGCGTGGTCATTCCTTGTGATGCCGATGATGTGATTGCCACCGTCGCTGCCTGCCGTGAACATGAGGTGCCGATCCTGGGACGCGGATGCGGCACCAGTCTCGCCGGTCAGTGCTGCAATGTGGCTGTGGTACTTGATTTCTCCAAATACATGAACGAACTCCGTGAAATCGACCTGCACAACCGCACGGCATGGGTGGAACCGGGCGTCATTTGCGATCAGTTACGGCACGCCGCAAACAAATTCTCGCTAACCTTCGCTCCCGATCCGGCAACGCACCAGTACTGCACCATGGGAGGCATGATCGGCAACAACTCCTGCGGAGTTCACTCCGTCATGGGCGGCAAGACCGTTGACAATGTAGAAGAACTGGAAATCCTCACCTACGATGGCCTGAGGACATGGGTGAGAAAAACAAGCGCGACGGAATTCCAGCAGATCGTGCGTGCCGGCGGGCGCAAGGGCGAAATCTATTCGCGTCTGCGGGAGTTGCGCGATCGTTGCGCCGGCGAGGTTCGTCGCCGTTACCCGAAGATCCCGCGGCGAGTTTCCGGCTATAACCTTGACGAATTGCTGCCAGAGAATGGTTTCCATGTCGCGCGCTCGCTGGTCGGATCAGAGAGCACGCTGGCGCTGGTGCTTAGCGCGCGAGTGCGTCTCATGCACAATCCTCCGAAACGAGCTCTGCTGGTGGTGGGATATCCTGATCTCGGAACGGCTGGCGATCACGTGCCGGAAATCCTGCGCTTCAATCCGATCGGCCTTGAGGGATTTCACAAGCACGTGCTCGAAAACATGCACCGCAAAGGCAAGAACATGCCTGCCACGGCCAGACTGCCCGAGGGCGAAATCTGGCTGCTCATTGAGTTTGGCGGGGAAACGCAAAAAGAAGCGAACGCCCAGGCTGAAGCCGTGGTGAAGCGACTGCGCAAACTGCCTGGAAATCGCGAAACTGCGATCTTTGAAAAGGAAGAAGATCAGGATGCGATTTGGCACGCGCGCGAATCGGGCGTCGGCGCCAGCCGTGTCCCCGGCGAGGAGGATGCGTGGCCGTCCTGGGAGGACACTGCTGTGCCTCCGGAGAAACTCGGGGACTATTTGCGCGAGTTCTCTGATTTGGTCACAAAAAAATTTAACTATAAGTGGACTGTGTTTGGCCACTTCGGCCAGGGCTGTATTCACACGCGTATAACCTTTGATCTTAAGACCCAGGAAGGCGTCGCCAAATTCCGCCGGTTCATGGAAGAAGGCGCAGATCTCGTCATTCGTTATGGCGGGTCGCTCTCCGGAGAACATGGCGACGGACAGGCCAAGGGCGAGCTACTACCCAAGATGTTTGGGCCAAAGCTGATGCAGGCATTTCGAGAATTCAAATCCACATGGGATCCGCAGTGGCGCATGAATCCTGGCAAACTGATTGACGCAAACCGGCTGGACGAAGATATTCGTGTCGGACCGGACTACAAGCCGCGCCCCGTGTTCACTCACTTCAAGTTTCCTGAAGACAAAGGCAGCTTCGCGCTGGCGACGGAGCGCTGCTTCGGCGTGGGCAAGTGCAGGTCGCTCGAAGGGGACACCATGTGTCCGAGCTTCCGCGCCACACGGGAAGAGAAGCACAGCACACGCGGACGCGCCCATCTTCTTTTCGAGATGCTGCGCGGAGACAGCATCATGGAAGGCTGGAAGGATGAGGGCGTAAAGGATGCGCTCGATCTTTGCCTGGGATGCAAAGGCTGCAAAGGTGATTGTCCCGTATCGGTTGACCTGGCTACCTACAAAGCGGAATTTCTTGCCCAGTATTGGGATGGTCGAGTGCGTCCGCGACACGCCTACGCCTTTGGGCTGGTCGATGTCTGGGCCAAGCTGGCATCGCTGGCGCCGGGCATGGTAAATCTTGTTACTCAGACTCCCGGAGTGGCGGAGTTGGCGAAGGCAGCGGCTGGCATGCCCATGCAGCGCAAAATTCCTGCATTTGCTCCGCAATCATTTCAGCAGTGGTTTCGGAAACGACGCGGTGGCAACGGCGGAGCGGGACGGCGGGTTGTGCTCTGGCCAGACACTTTCACCAACTATTTCCATCCTGATATCGCGCAAGCCGCCGTGGAAGTACTGGAGAACGCAGGATTTGAAGTTCATGTTCCCAGTCAGTCCGTGTGTTGCGGACGGCCGCTTTACGACTTCGGCATGCTCGATCGGGCCAAAGCGTATCTCCAGAATGTAATCCGTGTTCTGCAACGCGAAATTCTCTGGAATATTCCTGTGGTGGTGTTGGAACCGAGCTGCGCTTCGGTGTTTCGCGATGAAATGCTGAATCTCATTCCGGAGGATTCGCAAGCGCAACGGCTCTCGCAGCGCACTTTTCTTCTGAGCGAGTTCCTGAGCAAATACGCACCCAACTTCTCGCTCCCACAATTCAATGACCATCCCAAAGCGTTGCTTCACGGACATTGCCACCAAAAAGCTCTCATGGGAGCCGAAAGTGAGTTGGAATGGTTGAGGAAGGCAGGCTTAGAAGCCGAGCTTTTGGATTCCGGCTGCTGTGGGATGGCTGGATCGTTCGGCTTCGAGCGGGATAAATACGAAGTGTCTCGAAAATGCGGAGAGCACGCGCTTCTGCCCAAAGTGCGCGGAGCTTCACCGGAAACTCTGATTGTGGCTTCCGGTTTCAGTTGTCAGGAGCAGATTGCCCAGCTTACCGACCGTCGTGCATTGCACCTCGCCCACGTGCTGCAAATGTCCGTACGTCAGACCAAGAAGGAACGCACGCTGGAACGTTACCCGGAGTGCATGATCTTCGAACATCGCGAGCGGGCCGTGCGGCAGTCCATGATGAAAGCGGGAGCCGGCGTGGGCGGAGTGATCGCGGCCGGAGCAGCTGTATGGCTGGCACGTAATCGAGCCACAAATGGGCGACGAGCTGCATGAGCGTCTCTTTTGTCAATGCCGCACAGTACAAGCCGCGTCCAAGGATTTGATCGAACTCACATTGAATGTCTTGGGCGCTGTGGGCTCGCTGGGATTGGAGGACGTTTCATTGCTGGCTCTTGTGCCGGCCGGTTTCACCTCCACTGTTCCCGTGAGTGCCAGCTTGTGATCGACATGATCCTGCAAGGAGCCGGTATCGCCAGTCAACAAATACGTGGTTCCTGATTTATCGGTGAGCGTGTAGTTGCCATTTGATCCTTTCAGGCACCCTCTGATTGACGTTCGCGGACTCTCGCTTACGTGTGTTGAGGTCTGCGCTGTTTGTGCGCCGATCCCGGGCGCGCACAAAAATGCCACCACCAAGACCAACCACTTATTCATCTCCGTTCCTCCTGCTGCGCGAGCTGCACATCTTCAACTGAAGTCTTTTTTCAGTAGGGAGGCTCCAGAATGGAGGCTGGTTGCCTGTGCTCGCAAACAGCGCAGCTTGACGCTGCAACAGTTTTTCTGACGCGATGGGAAATTCCGTCTGCTCAGCCTGCCCATGTAACAGCCTTTATAATTGCGCGAGTGGAAGCAGGTACTGTGGTGCGATGGCTGTTTGGGCCGGAGCCGATCGATGACGATCATCCCGGGCATCTGCTGCCACGATGGATCTTCCTCCGCGCGCTGGGACTAATCTACTTCTCCGCGTTCTACTCACTCGCCTTTCAGATACGGGGGCTGATTGGCCCTGAAGGCATTCTCCCCGCATCGCAGTACCTGAGCATCCTGCCGCAGTATTTTCCTGGGCTGCAACGGTTCTGGTTCGCACCCACGCTGTTTTGGTTCTCCTCAAGCAATCACATGCTGATGCTGATCTGCTGGCTGGGACTGGCAGCGTCGGTTGCCGTATTTCTGAATCTCTGGCCGCGCGCCTCGCTATTCATCTGCTTCGTTTGTTATCTCTCATTCATTGCTGCGGCCCAGGACTTTGCCTCCTATCAATCGGACGGGATGCTGTTGGAAGCTGGCTTCATTTCATTCTTCTTTGCGCCGCCAGGTCTGCGGCCGCGATTCGGAGCGGCACATCCGCCCTCTCGCGCCAGCCTGTTCCTGCTGCGCTGGGAGTGGTTCCGCATTTATTTCGAATCGGGCGTGGTCAAGCTGGCCAGTGGCGACTATTCATGGCGTCACCTGACCGCGATGGACGATTACTACCAGAATGGCCCGCTTCCTACATGGGTCGGGTACTACGTCCAGCACCTGCCGCACTGGTTCCACGCGGCCACCGCCCTGCTGACCTTAATCGCAGAGCTGGGCCTGGTGTTTATGCTGTTTTTGCCGCGGCGGTGGAAGATCGTGTGCTTCTGCATTCTCACGCCGTTCCAGATCGGGATCATCGTTACCGCGAATTACACGTTCCTGAACTACCTCGTGCTATGCCTTGGATTTCTCCTGCTGGATGACAAGCTCTTGCGGCGTTTCTTACCTCGACAGTGGAAAACGGAATTCGATGCCGCGGCCGTTGGGCCAAAAGAGAGCTCGCAGTCTCACACAATCCCAGCACGTTTCGCTCCGCGACGCTGGCTGCGGCTTGCTGCCTCCATTGTCGCCGCGTGGTGCCTGATTCTGGTTGGCTATGTCACCGCCATTGGCCTTCTGGCTACGCTGCCGATGATTGGCAATCCTTTTCCCGATGCTCCGGAACGGATGCTGGAACCGTTTCGCATCGCAAATCGCTACGGCCTGTTTGCCGTCATGACCCACAAGCGCTACGAGATCGAGTTCCAGGGCAGCAACGATGGCAAGACCTGGAATCCATATCCTTTCCGCTACAAACCGCAGGACCCTTACAAGGCGCCTGGAATCTACGCTCCCTATCAGCCGCGCTTTGAGTGGAACCTGTGGTTCGCCTCACTCGACGACTGGCAACGGAATAAATTTGTCGTGCGTACGGAAGAGAGGCTGTTGCATAACAATGAGGACGCACTCTCACTTTTTGCGGGGAATCCGTTTGCGTCAGCTCCGCCAAACCAGGTTCGTGTGATGCTTTGGCAGTACTGGTTTACGTCGCTCGGAGAAAAGCACAGGACAGGCGCGTGGTGGAACCGCAAGCTGCTGGGCGAATACGCTCCCGGTTTGGAACGGCTGCCCGATGGGCAGATCGTCTTCAGCTCGGAAGCACAGCCTGAAAGTCCACGCCCTTAATGGGAGATCATTTCAAAGCTTCCAATCCGGGCTGGAAGAATGAAAGCAGAAATTTTCCAATTGAGGGAAAGTGCGTGGCCAGCAGCGTGACCAGTGGCGCAGCCCCAAGGGAAATCAGACGCGCGTAAAATCCCCAACCGAGTTCGTTTGGCTTCGTACCAGAAACGCGGCTAAGGATTTCGTTGCGGTGCGCCTCCATCAGAACACCGATCGCCAGGATGCCAATGACCGCGAAGATCGCTGTGAAAGACCAAATCAAGGACTGATGCGGTTCAAAGGAGTAAACGTTCAACGAGATCAGCATCAAGCTGAAGGAGATTGCCAGGAAGATGAGCAGAAGACGGACATGCCCCAGAACAGCGCGGATAAAGGCAACGTATCGCAACGCAACATATTGTTCCAAAAGCGGCACGATAGCCGTGCTCTCCTGCTTGCTCTCAAGAGACTTTAGATCAGCGGATTCAGTCTTTCCCCGCTCTGCGCGGGTATCCGTTGCTTCGATTGCAGCAGAGCTATGCTCATCCCACTCCTTCTGCAGGAACAAGAGAGCATGATTCAAGACCTGCGCCAGCAATTGCTGGATAGCGGCAAACTTTTCCTGCAGGAGGCGGAATAGTTCCTTTCGTCGTGGAACCTCCCTGGCGGTAACCGAGGGGCCGGTGTTCGCTTGCGCATTGGCTCTTGGATAAATGAGATCGCGAATCTCCGTTCTGGCTTTCTCGGCTTCTGCGATGCTCGCTTTCAATCCCTCATCCATAGACCTGCTGGAAAGCCTGATCTGCTTGAGGACTTCGAAGGAACGTGACATGTTGGTCAACGCGTCCTCCTGGCCACCGGATTGCCAGATGGGCGACCAACTCTCTCCTGTGAGCCGGCTGAAGGCCTGGCGTATAGGTGACCTTTCCAGCTCTCGAAGCAATTTCCGGAGTTCCGACCAAATTTGCCCGAGGCGGAGTCCGCTCGAAAGCATCAGCATGACGACGAGGATAAACCAGGCTTCGTATAGCAGCCCGAATCCAAGTCTTTCAAATAACTGAAATGGCCGCACCGGATTGAATGCCATCAGCCATAGGCCGAGGAGGACGAAAAACGCGATTACGTAGTTGCGCTGGAGGAAATAGCGTCGAACCGAGTGGGCGATGTACTCCTCGGTCGTGGAACCCGGGAAACCAACTGCAACATTGAGGCGCGGCCTTGCGGAGTCATTGAAACGCAAACGAATGATCTCAAAAATGCTCCACGCGTACATACAGGCGCAAAGAGGAAGCATTGGAGTCAGAGGAGACACTCCCGTTGCCAGATGGATGGAGCGGTAGCAGAAAAAGAGCCCATAATCTCCGTGCCGATCCAAGAGAAGTCCACTCCAGATCAATGCGCCAACCAGGGCCAGCGCCCAAATGGCCAGGTAAAGCGCCTGTATGCCAAGAAGCTTCCGGTCGCTTTTGCCTGCGAGCTTCCGCTGTTGGTAACAAGTGTGGTTGAGTTGAAGGCAGGTGAGAAAGACGGCCACAAGGGCGATTACGGCAATGATTGAGATAATGGGCACTGCTGCTCCCGCTCTCCGTCCGTAGATCCAGGCAGGTTCGGCCGCGAGCGCGAGACACAGCGCCAGATTCGCAGACGCAACATTGATGAAGAATAGACGGTCAGAGCAGGCAGGCGCCGCTACAGCAAAGTCGTGGAGATGTGACAACACGGGGGAGGCGGTCAGAAGAACCAGCACTTGAAAAAAAGCGATGGCGCTCAAAACCATGGTGATGGCCTTCCATGCGGAGGAAAAATCAGAAGACCGCATCACGGACTGCGAACCTTGCACAGGATCGCTCTGTGTTTCATTCCCTTGAATCACCTGCACGGGCCAGAAACCGCTTGTGCCCACCACTGATACCCACAACGGAAGCTGAGGCGGCAGGCCGGTGCTGGAAGGCCCCGTCACACGCGTCTCGCTGAGGTCGTACGGCTCGGCCGCAACCTCCTGCGGAAGAAGTCCCTTGAGCAGATAGACAGTGGCGCTGAACTGGCCTTGCTCATAGCCATCCGCAAACGGCAACCGCGAGGGACCTTGTCCAGCGCCGGTCCCAAGAAAGTCTCGGCCCAACATCGGATACGTTGCAACCGCAAGCGTTCCAATGTAAGGAGTGTTTTCAGAATCGCGTTCAAAAAGAAGATCTGAATTGAGCACGAAAACCCGAATGTCAGGACACGAATTGCGGAGAAAGCTGGCCAGAAACATGACATCCAGTACGTTGCTCCCGATGATCCCAACGTAGTTGTAATGCTCGCGGCGCATGTCATTGGCGAAATCCATCAGCACTGCTTCTTTTGAGAGCGGTCCCTGGCTGCGGGAGAACTCCGGAGTCTCATCGCTCTTGTTAGGCTCCAGGTCAGCGAGGTCGAACGGCAGATAGTTCTCTGATCCTGGAGGCGGCGCTGTGGCATTTTTTCCGCTCGGGCGATATGCATTTCTCAGATTGGAAATCTCTCTCGGATAAGCGAAATTCGCATAACAGGGCTCGACCTTATTCATGCCCGATTCGTCAGACGTCTCATTATTCTTGACGGACAATCGCGATGCCGTTCCATAAGAGGTGGCGGCTTCAGAGAGAATTGCAACTTGCGGGTGGCCATTGCAGCTTATCTGTTTGCCTGATTTGAGAAAATCCAGAAATTTCTCGACCGCTGTCTCACTATCCGTTACGAAGGAGTGGAATTCTGTCAGGCTGGCAATCTTGGAGTAGGTAGCCGGCCAGGCAGGGCACTCATCACGCGTGTTCTCCAGCAGTCTTTGGTTCTGGAGCGCGCAGAGGCTGGAGACAGTGCCGCTGTACGCGATAAACTGCTGTGGCGCTCTACTCTGCACCAGACGGCGCAATGAATATAGCGACCCGGAAAACGTCGGTCCAAGTATGCGAATCGCGCGCGAGTTCCCATAACATCCATCGGACGCCCCGCACACCTGCTGTATGTAGTTCACAGCACGGCTGAACTGCGCGCCGTTGATACCGTCGGTCGAGGTATCCGAAACCAGGAACACGTAGAGCAAGGTTGCGCCGCTGTTCCCGGGCTCACCGTTTTGCGTTGCCGGACCATTCCAGCGGAACAACAGCAGGCCGGGTTGCGATTCAGTCCCTCGGCTGTCCTGCTCTGCTGGTTCCGCGGAGGCGGAAGAAGCTACGGGGTGCCACGGAAGCCAATAACGGTCCATAACGTAATCGGCAGATTCAGACGCCAGATTGATGGCCTCAATGCTGCGGTCAAACAAGAGAGCCATATGAGTATGAACAGGGTCAGGCACAACGGCCATCATGGCGCTGACGCGTTCGTTTTGCGGGATGCACCAGACTTGCTGACGAAGCTTTACGGCCGCGGCCTGACTCGAAGAGGCTGGTATTTCGGAAGATGGCGGGCATTCGCCGCTATTCGAAATTCCGGCAAAATGACTGCGTGATGCCATCCAGGGCCCGTCGGGTGGCAACTTGACGGTTCCGCCCACCTTCGCGGCAGATGCTGCGCTCAATGGACGCTGGGGAATCGACTGTTTGACGGCAGAGGGGGTTGGAGAAGGCGCGCGGAGGAAAAAGACCGCGACGAGAACCGCGCCCAGGGTGGATCCGGCAATTCCAGTTTGCTTCATCGCCATCCTTCGTCGCGAAATCTGAGGTGAAATGGTAATTGCGAAAGTTTTGCTTTGCTATTAGTGATACGAGTGGGGCCGCCGTTACACAGTGCTCCAACAATGGCGCAGAGATGAATGGAGCGTCACACAAGCGATCGCAATGTACAGAATGGCGAGGTCAGGTTTAGTGAAAGTGATTCTGACTTCGCCATAAACTCAGTCAGTTGAGGTCCTGCAGTTTCAGCTTGGCTTGACTCTTCCAGGACGAATCAAACTGTTTCTCGACAAATTGCGCATCATATTCGCGGCCCTGCGCTTTTAGGGTCTGGGCGAGGCCGAAGAGCGAACGCGGGTTGCGCGGGTTGCGTTCCAGGTCTTCACGAAACGTTTTTTCCGCCTCCGCGGCGTTACCGTTGAGCAGCAGCACCGCGCCCAGCGATTCGCGTACTGGATAGAACCAGTCGGGCGGCTCGGCGTATTTGAGCGTATCCTGCATGGCAACGGCTTCACGGAGCATCCGGACAGCGCTCGCATTGTCGTGCTTCGCCAGCGCGATTTTCGCGGCGAGAACATTCTGCGCGATGGTAAGAACGTCCTTTGCGCGGTTGTTTACCGGCATGGCAAACACGACGTCGGGCGGTGTTTGCTCGGCAGCATGCTGGACGAACTGGTATTCCGTTTGCGCTTCATTCACCTTGCCCGTGGCGGCGAGGGCCATGCCGCGTGAGAAATGCCAGAACACGCCTGCAATCTTCATCCCGGAATCCGGCTGTGGCATGCTGAGAACCCGGTCCCACCTCTGAAAACGTACTTGCACTGCCATGGGAATGGTCATGAACCCTTCCAGCGGAGGCATATCTTTCACCAGCGGTCCGACATGGGCAGCAAGCATCTCCGCTGCTTTTTGGGCCTCTGGATAGGTCCCGTTCATGCTGGCGCACATGGCGACGAAATGCAGGTTGTGGCTGTAATACATGGCGGGATAGATTCCCGGGATACCGCCGTTCTGCATGTAATTGCGATCGGCTGCCGCAGCGGCAAGGTTGGTCTTCACGCCCGACTCAAAGTCGCCCGTGCGGATGTAAACGTGCGCCGGCATGTGCACCAGGTGGCCGGCGCTGGGAGCAAGCGCCGCCAGACGATTCGCGCCCGCTAACGCGCGCTCCGGATTCGGCGAACCCTCGACGGCATGTATGTAGTAATGAATTGCGCCAACGTGTTCCGGATCGCGGCGGATGACGGACTCCAGAGTGGCGACAATTTCCTCTGTGCCTACTTCTGGCGAGCCATCCACATGCCACAGCCCCCAGGGATGCAGGTTCATCCCGGATTCGGCAAAAAGTGTGGCCGCGTCCAGGTCGTCAGGAAATTGTTTGGCCAGTTCCCTCATGGAATCGTGATACTGCTCGGCCGCCTGACGGAGGTTGCTTTGCGGATCCGCAGGGAAGCGTTTTGCCATCGCGCCAATGTATGCTTTTTCGCTGGCCGACGCGCCCTGAGAGAGCTCCTGTGCCTTGCTAACAGCATCATGCGCCCGCTTAAATCGTGCGGGATCAGCGGGATCGTTGTAGTTCGGCCCTACCGACTCAGCAATGCCCCACCACGCCATGGCCATCTTGGGATCAATTTGAGCGGCGCGCTCAAAAGACCGCGTGGCCTCGTCGTGATTGAACGCGTAAATGTAGCGCAGTCCCTGATCAAAGAACTGCTGCGCTTCAGGATTGCTGGTTGTTACGGGATGATGTGCATTGCCGACGCCGGTGACCAGTACTGCCGGCTTAGGCTGTTGAGGTTGAGCATGCGAGGCGTGCTGCTGCGCAGCGGCGCTCGTACAAATAGCAACAGAAAGAGCGAAGCAAAGAATCTTCATGGCAGGCACTCCGAACCTGGTATTCGAGCCGTCGTTAGTGTCGGCCATTGTACAACTGGACCAGAGAAGGTGGGCGTACCTTAACAACCTAGGGCGTTGGCAAATGGTCAGAGCGGCAAAGCTATCCTGAATGCAGCTTGCCTGAGCTACACTGCTCGAATCACGAACACAGGAGCAACCAACGATGCAATGGCGGTTGATGCTACGGATCGCGCTTATTCTCGCTCTATCCCCGATAGCGGTGACGCAGCGAGTGTCTGCCAGCCCCACTTTTGACGTCCTGATCCTGAACGGACGGATCATCGATGGTTCTGGAAATCCGTGGTATTACGGCGACGTGGGCATTCGTGGCGATCGCATTGCCGCCATCGGAAAATTGGCCGGCGCTTCGGCAAAAAAGACGATCGACGCGCGAGGGATGGTGGTTGCGCCTGGATTCATTGACATGCTCGGGCAATCCGAGTTTCCGCTGTTAATCGATAACCGGGCCATCAATAAGCTCTCGCAAGGGATCACCACAGAGATCACTGGTGAAGGCGGATCGGCTGCGCCGCAAAATGCCAAGACCATCAAGGCTGCCATGCCATTTCTGGAGCCTTATCACCTGAAGATCGACTGGACAGATCTTAACGGCTACTTCACGCGCCTGGAGCGGCAAGGTACGCCGATCAACCTGGGAACATACGTCGGTGCGGCCCAGGTACGCGAGGCTATTTTGGGCGACGACGATCGTGCCCCGAACCCGCAGGAACTCGAGCAGATGAAAGCGCTGGTGCGGCAGGCGATGCAGCAAGGTGCGTTGGGCATGTCCACGGCGCTAATTTATCCACCTGGACATTACGCAAAGACGGAGGAACTGATCGAGCTCGCCAAAGTAGCTTCGCAATACGGCGGCATCTACGCCACTCATATGCGCAGCGAAGGCAAAAGTGAGATGGAGGCCATTGATGAGGCGCTGCGCATCGGCCGCGAAGCGCATATCCCGGTGGAAATTTTCCATCTCAAAGTAGCAGGTAAAAGCCGCTGGGGATCAATGCCGCAGGTCATCGCCAAACTGCAGGCGGCACGTGATTCCGGCATCGACGTGACTGCGGACATGTATCCCTATCTTGCCGGCGCTACGGCTCTGGCATCGGCATTGCCGCCCTGGGTGGCGAATGGAGGCACGGACAAGTTGCTGGAGAGGCTGCGTGATCCGGCAATCCGCGCGCGCATTAAGACGGAGATGGCAGAAGAGCACCCTGATTGGGAAAACCTTTACCTGGCCAGCGGTGGAGCTCCGGGCGTGATGGTGGCATCTGTCGTGGAACAGAACCTGAAGCCATTGACTGGCAAAACCGTTGCCGAGATCGCGCAAATACAAAAAAAGGACCCGCTCGATGCGCTCTTCGATTTGGTGGTCGCAGACCAGGGACGGAGCCAGGCGCTTTATTTCATAGCCGGCGAAGATGACCTCCAGTACGGTCTTAAACAACCGTGGACCAGCATCGGCCTCGACTTCAACGAAATGCCGCTGGATGGGCCGCTCTTTGAGCCGCACAGCCATCCGCGCGGCTTCGGCAGCATGCCACGATTTCTCGCGCATTACGCGCGCGACCTGCACCTTTTGCCGCTGGAGCAGGCTCTCCGGAAGATCACTTCCCTGCCCGCGCAACGCGAACACCTGCGCGACCGCGGCCTGCTTAAAGAAGGTTTCTTCGCCGACATTACTGTTTTTGATCCCGCAACGATCATCGACAAGGCCACATACACGGAACCGGCGCAGCTATCCACCGGGGTGAACTACGTTTTCGTGAACGGGCAACTCGAATTTTCTGATGGGAAGATGACGGGAGTGAACGCAGGAAGGGCGCTGAAGGGTGCGGCCGCAAACCCCTGATCTGTTCTGAAAAAAAAGCTGCCGGCTGCCACAGCGCAGCCGGCGACCAAGGGATACGCTATCTAGAAAGTGAACTTCAATCCACCCTGGAATTGCCTGGGATTGAACACAGTTCGCGGGGTACCCACTGCGCCGCTGGGCCCAAAAATGCCGTCATCAAAGTGTTCCGGCACCGGACCGATAAAATCAGGCGCGCCATACACGGAGAAGACTTCATCCACATTCGTTGTGTTGAACACGTTAAAAGCGTCAAATGACACCGCGAGTCGCTTGCGCTCGCTGAGGTGGAATGTGCGCGAGAGTCGCAGGTCAACGGTCTTGAGAGTGTCGCCGCGGTAACTATTGCGAGGTGAGTTGCCAACACGGTCGGTGACCGGGTTCCCATCGTTGTTCGCATCAAAGCCGACAAACAATGTGAAAGGCCGCGCTGACTGCAGAGTCATAATGCTGCTCAACTCGAAATACCGCAGTAGACCATGGTCTGGTGTATCAGCCACGAAGTTCGCGACAAACCGGTGGCGAGCATCCTGGTTCGAATTGGCTCGCTCCAGATTGCGTTGCGCGTTGGATTGCGGCGTGCTGACAAAAGTGACAAATGTGCCGTCATCAAGTGTGTGAGAAAGCGTGTAGTTGGCGTTGAGCGTGAAATACTTGCTGGCCTTCTCTATCACCTGGAGCGTCGCGCCGTGATAAACCGAGTTGCCGCTGGAATCAGTGAAATAAAAAATTCCATTCGTACCGTTGGATCCACCGGGAGGCGCTGGAATATTTGGATCATTAACCGCGAAGGCGTAGATGTCCTTGCCTGTGCCAACCTCTTGGCCGACAGCCGGGCCGACGTTCAGGTCGATAGGACGAACCAGATGATGTCCTGCAACAAACAGATATCCTAAGCCGACCGTCAGCCCATTCCCAATCTGGCGATCAATTTCCAGGCTGGCCTGCTCTGAATAAGGCGGAATGAGATTACGGTCCACCATGGTGCCGCCCTGGACAAAGAGAGAGTTGTTGGGGAACGACCCGCTGGTGATCAGGTTTTCAAAAGCCGAGCTCAACAGCGGCGGGGGCACCGTTCCGGGTGGGAGAGGAGCGCCGGGCGGCGGCGTTGGACAGCCACTCAGAACGCACGGCGTCGGCAGGAACATGCTGTTCAGGATCCATTCTCCCGTGGTCTGGTTGTTGTTGGTGGGCAGGCCGGCGATCACCGGAGGTCGTTGTTGCGAAGGCACAAAGAAGAACGTGAGGTTATAGCGGTCATTGAAGATTCCGTAGCCCGCGCGCACCACCGTCTTCGAATCCGGCGCCCATGCCAGTCCAACTCTGGGCTGGAATTCCTTTCGATATGGGTTGATGAAGAAACCAAGCCCCGTTTCCCAGTCGTAGCGCAAACCGTAGTTCACGGTCAGCGTCGGCGTGAGCTTCCATTGGTCCTGAGCAAAGAAGCCGAAGTAGCTGTGGTTGAGATTGAAAGAGAAGTCGCCGATAGCAGAGGGCAGGAACGGATTGGCCCAGCTTGTGGGCAGTGAAGGCGACGCAGCATTGGGATCGAACGGCCCGGGACCGATCGGCGCACCCCAGAAGAACGCAGCGATGCAAGGCGCAACCAGTCCAACCAGCGGGGGCGGACATGGAGTGCTGCCCCACCCTGCTCTGCCGGATGCCAGCAGGTCATCGAGGCTTGGGAAGATGATGCGGGCCGGAGTAAAGCCGGGATTAATGACAAAGTTCTGCACGTAGTTCACATCGCCGCCGAATTTGACATAGTGCTTTCCGTGAATGATGGAAAACGTGTCAGAGAGCTGGGTCCGCTTCTCGTCATAACGGTCGAATGCGCCAAAGTTGTGGCCAAAGAGCAGCACGTTGGGAACATCCAGGTTGGGCTGGCCGGTGACGCCCGGAAAGCCATAATTTCGCTGCGCCCATTGGAACAGAACGTCATTGTTGCGGTTGGAGCCGAGTTGACTGTCCCATGTGGTAACGATCGCCTGGTCGCGCAACAAGCCGTTGCGGCCGCTGCTGGGCGCACCGATGCCGCCTCCGTCCAGCGTCTCACCCACCAGCATGTTCAAGTCCGTGCCGTCCTGGATGTTGTAGCGGGCGGAGAGACGGTTCTTATCGTTGAGCTGATAATCGAATTTGACGAACCCGTTGTCGATGTCCGCCGTCTTGAGAACGTTAAGATCTTCGGGCGCCAGCCCGAAGCTTTGCTTGACGGCGTTAATGGCGGACAGGTTCTGAACCAGGATGCCAGGATAGGTAGGAGACTGCGCGCGGCGCTGACCTTCATAATTCGCGAAGAAAAATGTTTTGTCTTTCTGAATCGGGCCGCCGAGCGTTGCGCCGAACTGGTTCTGCCGAAGAGTGTCAAAGCCAGGCTGCGTGAGAATCGACTTGGCATTGATGTCGTTGTTCTCCATGTACTCGTAAATCGAGCCGTGCAAATCGTTGGTGCCGGACTTGGTGACGATGTTCACAATCCCGCCGAGGGCGCGGCCGTATTCGGCGCCAAAGCTGTTGTTGACCACGCGGAACTCGCTCACCGCTTCCTGGGAAGGAGTGGCGCGCTGCGAACCTGTGACCGCCGCGATGTTGTCAGCTCCGTCCACGGTCACGCTGTTGCTGAGATCACGCTGTCCGCCAAAGGAGATTCGCGTCACGCTCGGATCCGTAAATGTGGACTGCAGGCTGATGCGGCCGGTTGTCACGCCCGGGGTGAGCAGGGCGAAGTCAGTAAACAGGCGCCCGCTGATGGGCAGAGACTGGATCTGGTCCGTTTCAATCACCTGGCTTACTTCCGTGCGCGTCGGCTCGATGGTAGGCGCTTCTGTGCTGACCGTGACCTGCTCGGCAGTGGAAGCTACCTTGAGCGTAACGTCCTGGGTGGCGACCTGGCCCACGCTCAGGGCAAGTGCCTTGCGCGAAAACGTTCCAAATCCCTTGGATTCCACAGTGAGGTCGTAATTCCCCGGAGGCAAATTGGCGACAATGTAGAATCCTGTGCTGTTGGAAGTGGTTGTATATACGTGATTCGTATCAGGGTTCCGTAAGCTCACCGTGGCTTTGACGATCACGCTGCCTGTCTGGTCGCGCACGGTGCCGTTCAACTGCGCATCGGCGGCGCTGACCTGGGCGGCAGCGGGAAATGCAAGAAGAAGTACGGATAAAAGAACAATAGGGGCGTAGAGTCGAAGCTTCATCGGGATTCCTCCAGGATGGAAGGAAGTCTTTTCGAACGTTCATTCGCTCGCGGCGGACAGGCCAGAGCGTTGAGAAACGCAAGGCTTTCGATCCGCCGGAATTCTCTATACCCCAGAGGAAAAGTCAAGAAGATATTTTTATATCGAAATTATCGGAATCCGAAAGGCACGCTTCTCCGGAGCTTCACGGATTCTTAAGTACCAATGTGGGCTGGTCATAGATCTGAATCTGCAGACTCAGCGATTTACGTCCCTCAAAGGTCTTTTGATCCACCGGAAAGGAAAATACAGCCACTCCGGTGTACGCAGTCCGCGGCGGAATTTTGAGTTCTTCGCGCAACGGGTCCGCACTGGCCTCCTGCAAGGGCGGAAATGCTTTCAGATAGCGCTGCACATCACCCGATGGAGCGGCCTGATCGGTGAACTTTTTGCCATCCCCAGTTTCCAGATTCAAGTCAATATTCCTGACCCAGAGCTGCTTGTCCACAACGTTGTTGAGCTTTACCTGGACGGCGACCATCGTATTGCCTTGCTGGTCAGCGGTGGCAATCTTCGTTATCGCTCCGCTAAGAACCGGCTTCTGGCGAGTGGTGAACGAAACCACGGCAATGACAATGGCGACGACCACGGCGGCAATCGCTACCGGAACTGCCGGCGGGAGAGTCCATTTGGCGCGGTCGAACTCCTCTGTTATGGGCACATGCCCAGGCGCGTACTGCGGCGCAGGCGCAGACCCCTGCTGCTGACCCGGAGTTGATGGTTGCTGAGGAGAATCTGGATTCTCAGGCATGGGAGCAGCTCCTGAAAGAAGAAAGCATACTCCCTGAGATGCCGGATGGCGAGTAGAAGCTGGTCGGGAACAGCGCGCTCACGGAGACGCAACGCAAGATCGTTCCGGAATAAAGAGCAAGGGCCTGCTTTGGCCCTTGCTTCTCCTTAGCTGTTAGCGATTACTGAACAGTAACCGAAAGATTTAGCTGCTGAGTCGGGTTCGTTGCGTTTGCTCCCGAGAAGGGACTACTTGTCGCGGTAACTGCAACATTCGCGGTTCCCGCAGGCGTTACCGGTCGAGTGGTGGGCGGCGGTGGTGATGGCGATCCCCCTCCTCCGCACCCAATAGCGCCGACAAATACAACCAGCGCAAGGCAAACGCCAAGTAGCGCAAAAAACCGGGTTCTGCGTTTCACTCCAGTACCGACCAGGATCAGTCCGAAAGCGAACGGGCCTGCTGCCCACCAGATTGCGTTCACTCTATTTTTTCGTAAAGGATGGATCAGTTGGGCGCTGGACCCTGCAGTCTGGATTGTAAGCTGCGTTACCACGGTAGTTGCGAATGGGCTAACGGCCACACTGGAAGGCGAAAATTTGCAGGTAGTAAACGCGGGAAGCTGACCGCAGGCAAACTTGACCGCTCCGTTGAAGCCGCTTACAGAGGTGGTAGTGATCAAGAAGGT
>DATNDP010000252.1:0-15038 GCA_035553195.1 Candidatus Acidiferrales bacterium | reverse complement strand
ATGATCATCACTGACTGCCACATCCACATTCAGCCCGCCGAGATGTTCAAGGCCGCGGCGCTTGAGGTGATGAAGAAGGCGCGCGGCCACTATGACGACATCCTCGAATACTGCCGCTCGCCCAAAGCCCTGCTGAAGTATCTGGACTCCATCGGCGTGGAGCGCGCGGTGCTCATCAATTATGTTGCGCCGGACACGATGGGCTTTACGCATGAAGTTAATCAGTGGGTGGCGAACTACTGCAAGGAAAATCCACGAAGGCTAATTTCCTGCGGCAGCGTGCATCCGCGGCACAGCTTGAATGTGCAGAAGGACATGGATGAGATCGTGAGGCTGGGAATCCGGCTCATCAAAATCCATCCACCGCACCAGTTAATATACGCGAATGACTATCTCAGCGGGGTGAAGGAGCTGGAGACGATCTACCGCGCGGCAGAAGCCAATGGAATTCCTGTGATGGTCCACACCGGCACATCAATTTTTCCGGCAGCGCGAAACAAATATGGTGATCCGATTTACCTGGATGACGTGGCTGTGGATTTTCCCAAGCTGAAGATTCTCATGGCGCACGGCGGCAGGCCCATCTGGATGCAAACTGCGTTCTTTCTCCTACGCCGCCATCGCAATATTCATCTGGATATCAGCGGCATTCCTCCGAAGCAGTTGCTGAAGTATTTCCCACGGCTGGAGGAAATCGCGTACAAGACACTGTTCGGGACGGACTGGCCTAGCCCGGGCATTCCGGACATCAGCCAGAACCTGGAGCAATTCCAGCAGTTGGAATTATCCAAGGGAATCAAAGAGCAAATACTGAGCAAGAACGCGCTTACGATGTGGCCCGAGTGAGCGCGGCCAGAGCAGGGAACCAGCCGCGCATTCGAGCAACACGTTCAGGCCTCCATCAGGCTACGGTTCTTCGTCCGGCTACAAGATGCCAGATCAGCGCTATAACGGCCAATACCAGCAGCAGATGGATGAACCCGACGGTCACGTGGAAAGCCACAAAGCCAAGAATCCACGCGATGAACAGGATAATCGCTAACAGCAATAGCATTTCTATGCCCCCAATCTCGAAACGGTTTGTTGAGTGATTCGATGGGAGCCTTAGCGGCTCTGTTGCTTTGCTTGCGAAGGTAAAAATTTCTGCAGCGGACAACCTTGGCAATTCGGAGTACTGCGGCAGTACAGGTTTCCTGCGCGGACGATGAGCGCATGCAGTTCGTTGTAGTGCTGCGCCAGTTCTGTTCGCCGAGCGCGGCTCATGCGCGAAACCGAATGGCGCGGATCGTTGCCGTGCGGATCGCTCGTGAGTTGCTCAGGAGCAGCGCTGGTGATCGCGGCTTCGATCAGAAGCCGGATGTCGTCATATTTGGCGTTGCTGGAAATCATGGCATGACGTTCCAAGATGCGCCGCGTATAGGCATCGACCACGAACACTGGATGATTGCCGGCATAGAGCAGGATGGAATCTGCTGTTTCTGGTCCCACACCGTTGAGGGCCAACAGCTCGGCGCGAAGCTTCTCTGTGGGCTCGGCAAACATGCGTTCGAGCGAGCCGGAGTAGTTGGCATCAAGAAAGGAAATAAGCGCCTTCAGCCGTTGTGCTTTTTGGCGGAAATAGCCTGAAGGCCGAATGAGCTGCTCAAGTTCCTGGGAAGGCAGCTCTCGCAACGCTTTGATGCTCAGCACACGAGCGCGTCGAAGGTTGGAGATCGCCTTCTCCACGTTCGACCAGTTGGTATTCTGCGTCAAATACGCGCCGACGATCACTTCCAGGCGTGACTGCGCCGGCCACCAGTTTTGCGGGCCCCAGTGGGCAAGGAGAGAGCGGTAGTAAGAAAGAATCTCCGATCGGATGATCGGGTGATCTGGTGATCGGGTGATCTGATCTCGTCTAAAGTTACCAACGCTGGTCACAGGTGGGCCGCTAGTGAGCGGTCATATTAGATTATTGCAGAGGAACTGTCTTCCGATCACCCGATGAACCGATCACCGGATCACCCGATCTAAGCATTCGTATGGTATTGCGCCTGCATGTCGCAGGATTCACGGCATGGGCGACAATAATATTGGCCGTCTTCGCAGAGCCTGACGTCGTATTGTGCGCGGCAAAGCCAGCAGTACTTCGTGCAGGTACAGCTCCGCTCAATCTGGTCGCACATGACGCAAACGAAATCTTTGGGCATGGGCGGAGCTTAGCCGAGGACATGCTGAGCTGCAAGGTTACGAACGGATCTTGAATCGGGACATCGGGTCATCGGGACATCGGAACTGGCGCGATCAACACTGGCAGAATGCGCGGTTTTTGCGGAATCCAATTCTGTTGAAATGATATGAACGAGTGCTGGTCTTCCGATCACCCAATATCCCGCTGCCTCGATCACCCGATCTTCCCATTCATTGACCCTCACAAAACGCGGATGTTAACCTTGAAGGTTCGTCACGGCTCGTCGGGGGACTCTGTGCCCTGGTCGCCATCCACGAAAAGGAAAAGTAGCTTGTCTTCAACCAGTGAGACCCAGACCCTTCGCAAGACAGCGCTTAACGCGCTGCACCGGCGCCTTGGCGCCAAGATGGTTGATTTTGGCGGCTGGGACATGCCCGTGGAGTACCCCTCCGCTGGCGGTTTGATGAGGGAGCACGTGGCTGTGCGCACTGGCGTTGGCATGTTTGATGTCTCGCACATGGGCGACATCCTGATTCGCGGCCCTGAGGCGCTCAAGGCCACGCAGTGGATCAGCATGAACGATGCTTCCAAGCTGCAGGAGGGACAGGCGCAATATTCGGCCCTGCTCTATCCCGAAGGCACGTTCGTGGATGACGTAATCGTTCACAAGCTGGGCAACAATGATTATCTGCTGGTGATCAACGCGGGCACGCGGGAAAAGGATTACGGCTGGGTCAAGAAGAATGTGAGCCGGTTCCACTGCCACGCTGATGACGTTGGCGACTATTACACACAGATCGCCATTCAAGGGCCAAAAGCTCAAGCAACGTTGCAGAAGCTGACCGACGTCGATCTCTCACAAATCAAGAATTACTGGTTCAAGTACGGTACCGTATGCGGATTGCCCAATACCATGATCGCCCGCACGGGATACACGGCGGAAGACGGCTTTGAAATTTACGTCTCTTCAGATGTGGCTACCAGCGAGCGTGTATGGAACGAAGTTACAGACGCTGGAAGAGAATTCGGAATTGTTCCGTGTGGTCTGGGTGCGCGCAATACGTTGCGGCTGGAAGGGCGCATGGCGCTTTATGGGCATGAGATTTCTGACACCATCAACGTATGGGAAGCTGGTCTTGATCGTTTTTGCAAGATGGAGAAACCGGACTTTATCGGTCGCGGGGCTCTGGAGCAGGCTAAAGCTGCCGGCTTGAAGCGCACGCTGGTTGGCCTTGAGGCGGTGGAGCGGGGTATCCCTCGTGACGGTTATAAGGTTCTCGACGACGGTGGCGCCGAGATCGGATACGTGACCAGCGGATCCTATGCGCCTTTCCTGAAGAAAAATATCGCCCTGGCCTACGTACCGCCGTCGCACTCGGAGCTGGGCCACGAGGTTTCTGTGGAGATCCGCGGGCAGAAAGTAAAGTGCAAAGTAGTTCCGACTCCGTTCTACAAGCGGCCGAAAAAGGCATAGTCACTCCCAAGAAGGCAGAGGACGACAGCATGGCATATCCCAAGGACTACAAGTACACCAAAGAACACGAGTGGATTCAGATCAGCGGCAATACCGGACTGGTTGGCATCACAGACCACGCGCAGGAGTCTCTGGGCGACATCGTCTTTGTGGAGCTGCCTAAACTGGGAGCGAACCTTGAAACTGGAAAAACATTTGGCACGGTGGAATCGGTGAAGGCTGTTTCGGAACTGTATGCACCGGTATCAGGCAGAGTGACGGCCATTAACGACTCCCTGAGCCAGTCGCCGGAACAGATCAACAAGGATGCACACAGGGCCTGGATGATAAAGATGGAACTCGCGAATCCTGAGGACCTTAAGTCGCTGCTCTCCGCCGAGGATTATGAGAAATACATTGCAGAGGAGAAGTAAACTTCGTCGTCATTCCGAGCGTATCGAGGAATCTGCTCTGCCGCTTGCCACTTTGTGCTGCTCGCACCACAAGCAGTGGAGCAGATCCCTCAACTACCCATCTCGCGCTGCTGGAGGTTGGGGTGTGGATGACACTCTTCAAGTTTTAGAAGGCTGACGATTCCAACTACATGCGCTATCTTCCTAAATCTCCCGCCGACCGGCAGCTCATGCTGCGCGAGATCGGCTGTAAGTCGATGGACGATTTGTTTGCGCCCATTCCGGCTGAGTACCGCCTGAACCGCGACTTGAAAGTGCCGCGGCAGATGGCCGAGTCGGAAATCATCGACTATTTTCGTCAATGTGCTGAAACCAATGCTGCCGGGTACGCCGTGTTTCTCGGCGCCGGCGCCTATCACCATTACCGTCCCGTAGTGATCGATTCGCTGATCTCGCGCGGCGAGTTCTTTACAGCCTACACGCCGTATCAGCCGGAAATCGCGCAAGGCACCCTGCAGGCCATATTCGAGTTCCAGACCATGATCTGCGAGTTGACCGGCATGGAGGTGGCCAACGCCTCCATGTATGACGGTTCGACAGGTGCGGCGGAAGCGCTGCTGATGGCCGCGCGCATTACTGGACGCAAGGCGGCCGTGGTGGCCCGCTCAGTCCATCCCGAATATCGCGAGGTCATTCGGACCTATATTCAGCATCAGGGCGTGCCACTGAGCGAATGCGGATATCTGCAAAACGGCCGCATTGATATGGCGAGCCTGGAAAAGCAGATTACGGCAGATACTGCATGCGTCCTCATCCAGTCGCCGAATTTCTTCGGCACAATTGAGGACATTCCCGACATCGCCGACCTGGCGCACAGGAAAGGCGCATTGCTCGCTGTTTCCATTGCGGAAGCTCTGTCGCTCGGGGTAGTGAAGCCGCCTGTGGAGGCCGACATTGTGTCTATGGAGTCACAATCCTTCGGGGTACCGCTTGGTTATGGCGGTCCCTATGCCGGCGTGCTCGCGACCAAGGAAAAATACGTTCGCCAGATTCCCGGCAGGCTGGTGGGCGAAGCTCGGGACAAGAACGGCAAACGCGGGTTTGTGCTTACCCTTTCCACGCGCGAGCAGCACATCCGGCGCGAGAAGGCCACCTCCAACATCTGCACCAACCAGGCGCTGATTGCCACCATGGCCACCATTTACATGACTGTGTATGGCCGCGAAGGGCTGAAGGAGCTGGCGCAGCAAAACCTCGCCAAAACCAGCTATGCTGCGGGCGAATTCGCCAAAAAAGGAAAAGTGCTCTTCCAGGGAGCGCCGCGCTTCAATGAGTTAGTGGTGCAGACGAAGGAAGATCCTTATCAGATCAATGAGCGCTTGTTGCAGAACAAGACCATTGGAGGGTTTCCGTTGCGAAAGTTTTATCCTGAGCTGGGGAATGCCGCCCTGTGGTGCTGCACCGAGATGAATACCAGAGAGCAGATTGACGCGGCGGTGAAGGCGGTGGCCCAGTGAGCGATCAGGACATCAAGAAAGCTACGCGCCACGTCAATCAGAATGAAGCGCTCATTTTTGAGCGCTCGTCGCCGGGCAAGAAGGGATACAGGCTGCCTCCGCTGGATGTTCCGGAAGTGGACCCCAAGAAGGCCCTGGGCGACTGCGCGCGGGAGGACCTGGGCAACATGCCGGAGGTGAGCGAGATGGAAATCATCCGCCACTTTACCCGCATGTCCACGTGGAACTATGCCATTGATCTCGGCATGTACCCGCTCGGCTCCTGCACCATGAAATACAACGCGCGAGTGAATGAAGTGGTGGCGCGGCTCTACGGCCTGGCGGAAGCGCATCCTTATCAGCCGGAGCGAATTTCGCAGGGCGCGTTGCGCATCATGAAGACCCTGGCCGACTGCCTGCTGGACATCACTGGCATGGACGCCATCACACTGCAGCCAGCCGCCGGAGCGCACGGTGAGATGACGGGCATTCTGCTCATCCATGCCTGCCTGAAAGAGAGAGGCAATCCGCGGAAGAAGATCCTTATCCCGGATTCCGCCCACGGCACCAACCCCGCCACGGCGGCCATCTGCGGTTATGCAGTGGAGAACCTCAAGTCCAATGCGCAGGGCATGGTGGACATCGGAGCGCTGGCAGCGCAGATGAACGAAGACATCGCCGGGCTGATGCTCACCAATCCCAACACGCTCGGCATCTTCGAGCAGGAGATCCATAAAATCGCTGACATTCTCCACGAAAAAGGCGGGCTCCTCTACATGGACGGCGCCAACATGAACGCGCTGGTCGGGAAGACGCGTCCCGGAGATTTCGGCGTTGACGTAATGCACTTGAACCTGCACAAAACCTTTTCCACGCCTCATGGAGGCGGCGGCCCGGGTTCGGGACCAGTGGCGTGCAAAAAGGAGCTGGAGCCGTTCCTGCCCAAGCCAATTGTGGTAGAGAAATCCGATGGCACGCTGGGCTTTGACTATGACCGGCCGAAATCTGTGGGACGCGTGCGCATGTTCTATGGCAACTTCGGCATGCACGTGCGCGCTCTGGCTTACATTATGGCGAACGGGCCAGACGGTCTGCGCCAGACCACGGAAGATGCCGTCCTGAACGCGAATTACGTCCGCAGGAAACTGGAAGGCGATTATGAACTGCCCTACAGAAGTGCTTCCATGCATGAGGCGATCTTCAGCGACCGCTTGCAAGCGCAAAGGGGCGTGAAGACTGGCGACATCGCCAAGAGGCTCATTGATTACGGCTTCCATCCTTATACCGTCTCCTTCCCGCTGGTGGTGCCGGGAGCTCTCATGATCGAGCCGACGGAAAGCGAGTCACTGGAAGAGCTGAACCTGTTTGTAGATGCCATGAAGGCGATTGCCCGTGAAGCAGCGGAGGACCCGGAATTGGTGAAAAACGCGCCTCACACCACGCGCGTCTCCCGGCTGGACGAGACGGCGGCAGCCCGCAAGCCGGTGCTGCGTTGGAAGCCGGCCACAGCCCAGCCTGAGGGAGAATCACTGTCGAGACGTGAAGAAGTCGCGGTCGAACGATAGGATTGTTTCTGATTATCGAAGCAGCATGTAGGCGAATGGTCTAGAATCCTGACACGCCATTATGGTGTCTAATAAAAAAAGGCCTTTTGCCTGCTCGATAATGAAGCGTTTACTCATCTGCATCTTTCTCTTAGTGGCCACTGTGGCACTTGCCGCGCCGGCGCCGCAAAGCGTTCTTCCAGTCTCCTTTGATGGGTGGCAACTCGAGAAAGCCTCTGTAAGGACCGGCTCTGATCCGGCTTCCGTGGACGGCGCCGACGCCGGCGTGCTCAAAGAATATGGTTTCACAGGCTTTGAATTCGGCACGTACGCACGCAACGGGCGCAAGATGCAAATCAAAGTTGCCGAGTTCGGCGATGCCAGCGGAGCCTATGGCGCATTCACGTATTATGTGCAGCCACAGATGCTGAAGGAAGAGATCGGCGACGATGCTGCTTCCAACAACAAGCGCATTCTGTTTTTCCGCAGCAATCTATTGATCGATGCGGTACTGGATGAAGTGACGGCCATGTCGGCGGCAGATCTGCGTTCGCTGGCTGACGCTCTCCCCAAAGCCAAGGGGAGTCTTTCCGCGCTGCCGACGCTTCAAGGCGATCTTCCGAAGCAATCGTACATCCCGAATACGCTGCGCTACATTGAAGGACCAGTCGCGCTTCAGCGGTTGGGCGTCCCGATTCCTGCGGCACTGGTGAACTTCAGCATGGGACCGGAAGTCATTTTCGCGCGTTATAAGACTTCGAACGGTGAAGCGTACATGACTCTCATCGGCTATCCCACGCCGCAGATTGCCGCTGACCGCATCAAAGCATTCCAGGCTGCCGGACTCCCGGGCGGTCCTTTCTTTTTTAAGCGCAGTGGGCCGCTGGTAATCGCCGTGAATGGAAACGTGCCTGAAAGTGAAGCGCAGTCTCTGCTGGCCTCAGTCAACTATGACGCCAATGTCACCTGGAACCAGCCGACAAAGCAGAACCCGCGTGACAATATGGGCAATCTCATCGTGGGAATCTTCATGCTTATCGGAGTGATTCTGGTTATTGCTCTGATTTTTGGCTTTGCATTCGGCGGAGTACGGGTCCTGGCAAAGAAATTATTTCCCAACCGGGTATTTGATCGTCCGGAGGATGTGGAAATCATCCAGCTGCACCTCAAGTAGCTATAAATTACTGAAAAATAGCGGACTTAGACTGAGGGAAAGCGTCAAACTGACAAAAAATGTCATTTTCAGCTTAGTGTTGACGTTTTAGTTAAGTTATTGAAAAGAAAGACATTTATTCTGGAGAAATTCCTTGACACTGCCTTTCAGCCGCCCATAAGATTTTTTCCAGAAAGTTCTGATGGTTTTTTGAACCTCCGTTGGAACTATTCTCCCTTGAAAGAAAGGCCGTCCAGTTGCCGGACGGCCTTTCGTTATTCTTTGTCGCTTCGCTCCAAACCGCTTTCGTCTCTTTCCCCAGGATAGAGCATCTGTGCGCCCAATCACCCGCCTCGCCACGCAAGTCGGGCTCGGCGGGAAGTCAGCAGAGGCGATTCAACGTCCCTTCGTTCCGAACCGCCGACGTGGTTCGTCACCTCGAAAGAAAGATTCTGCTCTTGAAGCGCCCGCTTCGCCATGCACCCGGCTCGGCGGGAGGCGAGCGGAGGCGATTCACGTGGCTTCGCTAACCGGCCAACGTTCTTCTTACCTCGATGTTCATTATGCTCCTGACGAGTCCGTTTCCGCGCGTCAGCCGTCCTCGTCCCGAAACGGAAGCAAAAATTTCTGGCGCTGCGCTTACCACCGCTGACATTTCTGTCACCTTTGCAAGGTAATCTCGTCCACCGTAAATTCATGCTGAATTGTTTTCGCAAGCCACAGCGGTTCCATCTCTTTCTGAGCCGAAGGCCTGTTTCTCTTTGTTGCAATCCCTGAAGTGGTTCGAGCAGGCGAAGGAGCGGCTCCGTCCCGGCTCGCGTCAGCTAAGATGAAATTGGATATCATCCTCGACGCCCCGGCATTCGGTTGTTGAGTCCATGAAAAGATCACGAAGGGCTTACAGCCTAAGCGAGTTCGTGGGATCTGCAGGAGATTGGCACCGACCGGCTCGACCTTCGAAGAGGCGTTGTCTCCCGTCGCATCCCGCTGAGAGTCCTTTGCATTCTAAAAGGTGTTTAAGAATCGGGCTGAAGCTCTGCGGCCTCAAAATTCTTGTTTTTTCCGTGAAACCAAAGTCACCTTGACAGCTCAATGTAAAGGAGAGCTATCCGGGAGCTTCTCCTACATCCCTATGATCCAAGAGGGCCACTCCCGTGAAGAGATATGCAATCCCCCTTTCCTTTGTAGTAGCTACTCTGGTCGTTGTTTCCCTGTATGCAGAACATAATAAACGTGCAGCCGCTCCCGCTGATCGCGTAAACCAGGAGAATGCCGAGCGCCTGGCCGACCAGGGGCGTCAGATTTTTCGATTTGATACTTTCGGCGATGAAGATTTCTGGGGCGGCACCCTGGGTCTCCATAAAGCCATCGAAGGCGCTAAGTTCGGTGGCGTAGGACCGGGCGTTTCACCGGCTACGGCGCTGGCGGTCGGCTTGAAGGTTGATCAGGATGCGCTGCCCCTCGCGGTGGTGCAGGCGATCCAAGCCGGTCAGGTTGACCTTAACGATCCGGCCACCACCCTTGCCTTACTGAAACTGAATGCTGTGGTAGGCGTCACTGGGTTCTTCAATACTGATGGTTCGCTCAAGTCCATCGGCATTCAGTGCGCGCTTTGCCATTCCACCGTGGACAACGCCTTTGCCCCGGGAATCGGCCATCGGCTCGATGGATGGGCGAACCGTGACCTCAACGTGGGCGCAATCGTTGGCTTGGCGCCAAACCTCCAACCTGTAGCCGACCTGCTGGGTGTGGACGTTGGAACAGTTCACACTGTCCTCAACAGTTGGGGACCAGGCCGCTTTGATGCCGAGCTGTTTCTGGACGGCAAGGCTTTCCGTCCGGATGGCAAGAGCGGATCCGTGCTGATCCCGCCCGCGTTTGGTTTGGCCGGAGTGAACCTGCATACCTGGACGGGCTGGGGCTCAGTAACGTACTGGAATGCCTTCGTCGCCAACCTTGAGATGCACGGCAAAGGCAATTTCTCTGATGCGCGGCTGGATGATCCCAAGTTTCCTATCGCGCAAAAAGCGGGGTCGGCTCACGTCCACAGTGATGTTGACCTGATCACCTCGAAACTCGGTCCGCTGCAGGTTTATCAGCTCGATATTGCTGCGCCAGCGCCGCCCAAAGGCAGCTTTGATCCCGCAGCCGCCAAGCGGGGCGAAGCGCTGTTCAACGGCAAAGCCCAGTGCAGCTCCTGCCACGTTCCTCCGCTCTATACCGAACCCGGCTGGAACATGCACACTGCTGCCGAGGTTTGTGTTGATGACTTCCAGGCCAGCCGTTCTCCTGACGACCGCTATCGCACGTCTCCTCTGAACGGTATCTGGACGCACCAACAGGGCGGCTTCTATCACGACGGGCGTTTTCCGACGCTGACTGCTGTGGTTGATCACTACAACAGTTGCATGAACCTTGGCTTGTCCGGCCAGGAAGAAAGCGACATTGCTCAATTCCTGCTGTCATTGCCAAATCAGAACCAGCGTGAAAAAGATCACGATCACGATCGCGACTGATCGAATCACGGGTGGAAGGGCAAGGCGAAATGCCTTGCCCTTCGTTTTTTTAGGTCGCTGACGCGACCAAACATCATGGATGGGCTCTGATGATGCGATCGTCGCCGGGATGATTTGGCACTGTTGTGTGCAGGTTGCTGGTGCTGAAATACAAGAAGCCATCAGGACCTTCAACCACGTCGCGAATCCTGCCAAAGCGGTTCTGCCACAAAATCTGTTCTGATTCCACGGTCCTGCCTCCCGGACCATTCAGGAACAACTGATGGACGTGATGAGCGAAGGTATTGTTCGCCAGGCCGAGCAAAGCAATGAGCAGGCTGCCATCCCACCCCGAAATTGTGGCGCCGTGATAGAACGTTGCGCCCGAAGGAGCAGCAGTAACGGGATTGAACAGGCGGACAGGATCGACAAAACTTGGGTTATTGCATATACCTACGCAAGTGGGCCAACCATAGTTGCCGCCAGCGAGGATGATGTTCACTTCATCGTTTGACGTTGGACCGTGATCAGTTCCGTAGAGCTGGCCCGAGCTGTCAAACGCCAGCCCCTGCGGATCGCGGAATCCCATTGCGTACACAAACGGATTGCCCGGGAAAGGGTTCCCGGCTGCAGGAGTGCCATCCAGGTTCATACGGAGGACCTTCCCGTTCATTGAAGTGATGTCTTGCGATGAGGCGGGAGTATCGTGGTCTCCAGTACTGAGATAAAGAAGTTGGTCCGGCCCCACCTTCAGTCGCCCGCCTGTGTGGTCCGGAGCCTGAGCTCTGTAATCGAACAGCACTGGTCCGAGCGTGCCGGAGTTCCCTGTCACCTGCACGCGCGCGATGCGGCAGTGCAATCCATCCGCAAGATTAGTGCAGTAATGGATGTAGATCGTGCCGTTGGAGCTGAAGGCGGGATCCAGAGCCATGCCGGTTAGTCCTGCCTCAAATCCAGGCGTTTGCGAGTGGATGTCGAGCACCGGCGTCGCTACGAGGCCTGTGCGGTCGATGACCCGGAGACGGCCAGGAGGTTCAGTGAAAAAGAGGCGGCCATCGCGCGCGAAGGCAAGCGACCATGGATTGTCGAGCCCGGTGGCAACGTCTTCTGTATGCAGCGTCTTGTCATTGGCCACAATAGGGCTCGGCGATGGCGTAGGCGAAGGACTCGGGATGGGGGAAGGTGAAGGACTAGGGCTGGGCGAAGGACTGGGAGTCGGCGAAACACTCGGGGTCGGTGAAGCAGTGGGACTAGGCGAAGGACTGGGAGTAGGCGAAGCCACGGGCGTGGGGGAAGGAGTGGGTGCCGCAGTCGCCGAACCTACACTTCCGCAGCCGGTCAGAGTGAAAAATAGAATGAAGAAGGCGAACACGTAAAAAACACATGCAAAAGCACATGTATACGAAGAGGGTGTATCGAAGCGGCGCATGGAAAACTCCGTAGGGTGAATTCCAGGGGGCTATGGTGGGTTCAGATGCCCTGAGCTGCTGCTGTTTTGTCCGTAGTTGTTGCTGAAACTTCAAAAATCCATGTTTTTTCTGGCTAAGAGGGACTAAGACGCATAATGTCAGTGGGCAAAGGTAAAACGGGATGGAGCGCTTTCGCTTCGACAATCTCCGAGAGCTGTTCGCCAAAGCGAATGAAGAAAAATCGGGCGATCAGTTGGCCGGCATTGCAGCTGGTTCGGAGCAGGAGCGCGTCGCGGCCAAATTTGTCCTGGCTGATACTACCCTCACCAGAATCGCCAGCAATCCTCTAATCGACCCGGACGGGGATGACGTCAGCCGGCTGATTCTGCAAACACAGAATCAGGCAGCCTTCTCGCAGATCAAAAGCATGACCGTCGGCGAGTTTCGCGAGTTTATCCTCAGCGATGAAACAACTGGAGATCATCTTGCCAGTCTGAGCTGGGCCATTACGCCGGAAATCGCGGCCGCCGTTGCCAAGCTGATGAGCAACAAGGATCTGGTGCTGGCTGCCTCCAAAATCCGCGTCATCACGCGGTGCTGCAATACGATGGGCGAAGCCGGTGTGCTGGGAATTCGTCTCCAGCCCAATCACCCGGCTGACGAGGTTGCAGGCATCCTTCTCTCTGCATTCGATGGCCTGCTCTACGGCTGCGGCGATGCTGTGATTGGGGTCAATCCCGCCACTGATTCCGTGGAATCGGTTTCCGCCATCCTGCACGCTCTGCACAGATTGATCGCAGCCTATCACATACCCACTCAGGCCTGCTGCCTTGCCCACATCTCGACACAACTTGCGGCGATGGAGCGCGGCGCGCCTGTGGACCTGCTGTTTCAGTCCGTCGCAGGAACGCAGAAAGCGAATGAGAGCTTCGGGATTTCACTGGAGATGCTGCGGGAGGGGCAGCAACGAGTGTTGGAACAGCATCAAGATCGGGTGATCGGGAGATCGGGTGATCAGGTGATCGAGCGACCAGAGGAAATTGACTTCACGGGTTATTCCAATGCTGATGCCGACCAGAGTTCCTTAGGTACGAGTACAAATTTCAGATCACCCGATGAACCGATCACCGGATCACCCGATATGAACGTTATGTACTTCGAAACCGGGCAGGGAAGCGCACTCTCTGCTGATGCGCACCATGCTGTTGATCAGCTCACGCTGGAAGCGCGAGCTTACGGCGTTGCGCGCGTATTCGAACCTTTTCTGGTCAACAGCGTGGTCGGTTTTATCGGGCCGGAGTATCTCTATGATGAACGCCAGATTATTCGCGCCGGCCTGGAAGACCACTTTATGGGGAAACTTCTGGGGCTGCCGATGGGCTGCGACGTTTGTTACACCAACCATGCCGCCGCAGATCAGAACTCGGCTGACAACCTGCTCATGCTGCTTACGGCAGCCGGCTGCAACTATTTTATGGGGGTGCCCTGCGCCGACGATGTGATGCTGAATTATCAGTCCACCAGCTTCCATGATGCCCTGGCCATGAGGCGATTGTTCAACCTGCGGCCCGCGCCTGAATTTTTGCAGTGGCTCCAGGAGATGGGTATCTTCCGCGATAATGAGCCGGCAAAGCTGGATTCAAACGCACGAAAGCAATTGGCGGCAGCATTCCAGAGACTTCTTAACGCTTAACTCATCACGGAAACACGGAAGCACGGAAGCACGGAGAAATAACTAATTTGTTTCTGAGTAGCCATGCAAGAAAGTCTGAATACCGAAGAGGAACGTCACGGATGGTAGTCAAGTGGACCTTACTGCCGTTTGGCTTTTTTCTTATCCTGTTTCCGTGACTCCGTGGTGAGAATGATCTTGGATGACTGACAAAAGCATCGAGCCCACCTGGACCGGCATGATCGATCGTATCCGCGATCGCACGCCGGCGCGCGTGCTGGTCGATCGTGCCGGCGCCGGCTACCGTTCCGCCACGCAACTTGAGTTGCGCGCTGCCCATGCTGCTGCGCGCGATGCCGTACGCGTCGAACTGAACATGGAACATGATCTGGGGCCCGGGTTCATTCGGCGCTGGCAGCTTTTCGAAGCGCAAACCAGAGGCCGATCCAAAGATGAATACCTGCTTCGCCCAGACCTAGGACGAGGGTTTAATGAGGCGTCGGAGCTCAAGATTACGTCGAACTGTCCGAAGGCTGTGGACCTGCAGATCGTGATTGGCGACGGACTCTCTGTCACGGCGATGGCAGCCCAGGTTCCACCACTGCTTCCCCTGATCGCGCAAGCGGCCGAACGCCGGAACTGGAAGCTCGGAAGGCCATTCGTCGTCCGCCATTGCCGGGTAGGCATCATGAACCAGGTGGGTGAACTGCTCCAGCCGCAAATTGTAGTGCTCCTCATCGGAGAGCGGCCCGGCCTTGCTACGGCGGAGAGTTTATCCGCGTATATGGCGTTTCGGCCTGGCCCTAACGATAGCGACGCCCGCAGAAACCTAGTTTCCAATATACATGCCCGCGGTGTGCAGGTGGAAACTGCGGCGTTGCGGATTATTAATCTCGCGGCACAGATGAGGGCACAGGAGCTCAGCGGCATTGTGCAGAAGGAAAATCTCGAAGCTCCGAACTGGCTGAAGGAAAATGAGGAGATAGGCTGATCAGTCTGTTTCAAATCCACGGGAATTGACAGTTGATGCGTCCTGCCGTTCGGCTTGATGACAAAGAACTTCAAGAATCGTAACGGGTTCTCCCGAATCTAATGCGCCGTCGCCTATGGAAACCAGAAACGTCCGCGAATTCCTCGATTACTACGAAAGAGTCCGCCAGCGCACATTGAAAGTTATCGCCTGCATCCCGCCAGAGAAGTACGACTGGAGTTATCGCGAAGGCAAGTTCAGCCTTG
>DATNDP010000251.1:0-2660 GCA_035553195.1 Candidatus Acidiferrales bacterium | reverse complement strand
CCCTTCTTGTGTTCGAGCCAGGGCAGGCTATGCAGCCGATGCCCAATAGAGGTTTTCATCAGCCGGTGCCAGGAAGGATGGAAAATCACCTCATCGCGGCGATTGCCGTTGCGATCGTGCGTGTGCAAAACGGGCGTATTCTCGTTGGCTTCCGCACCCCAGTTCTGCGCCTCGGCTGTTCCAAGGATTTCGCCCAGTTCGCTGATTTGCTCCACAGCCCAGGCGGCGCTCTCGCGCTTAACAGCCTCCACCAGAGTGCGATCGGTGAGAAACAGGTTATAGCCGGTGAGCGCGGGAACCTGATTGGAGCTTTCGCTGACCCGCGGAGCGATTTGAGGCGAGGATGTCATGGGCCAATTATCTGCCTACCGGTTCAGGCAAACAACAGCCTTGGCCGCGCCAAGTGCAGTCATTCATTCCGCGCGTAGCGCGATGATGGGATCTATCCGAGTCGCCCGCCGGGCCGGAATGTATGCTGCCAGCAACGCCACGACCAACAGAAGCGCTGCGACAGCTGCATACGTAGCTGGATCGCTCGTGCTCACTCCAAACACCATCGACCGCATCAAGCGCGTGAGCGCGTACGCTGCAACGCCGCCGACCATGACGCCCACCGCCGCCGTAACTACCGCATGTCGCAAAACCAATCCAAGGACATTCGATGGACTGGCCCCGAGCGCGATGCGAACGCCCAGTTCGCGCGTGCGCCGCGCGACGGAATATGCCAGCACTCCGTAAATGCCGGCAATCGCCAGCAAAAGCGCTGTTCCAGCAAAGACCCCGACAAGCAGCAGGTTGAAGCGGCGCATAGCCAGCGAGGCAGAAAAGACACGCGTGAAGGTGTTTGTTTTAACCGGGACAGAAGGATCAAGCTCCCGGATTACGCGACGCGCGGCAGTCAAAGTCGAATTCGGGTCTCCTGCTGTCCGTATCACCAGACTCAGCTCGGCAGTCTTCTGAGGACGCTGAAGGCAATTCACATAGATGATCGGCGTGGCCGGCTGTTCCAGGCTGCTGCCGTGGATGTCGCCTACCACTCCGACAACCGTGAGGAGACGCAGGTCGCCATCCATATTCCCAAATTCAACGGTCTGCCCCAGTGGGTCGCGGTCCGGCCATGTCTGGCGAGCAAGAGCATCACTAACGATCGCTACCGGTGGCGCATCGATTGTATCGGCATCGGTAAAGAAGCGCCCGCGTTTCAGCGGTATGTCCAGCGCGCGAAAATAGCCTGGGCTGGCAGCCACATAGTCCGCTTCGCCAGTGTGAGCTTTATCCGCGAACAGCGGAGTGAAGAACGCATCCAGAGCTTCGTAATCGGCTTTTGAGAGCTCACGGTTAAAGTCCATTGGCGTGCGGGTGATCAACTTGAGCATCTGCGGTGAAAGTTGCTGCGCGTTGATCAATGCAAAGGTGCCATCGGAATAGCCGCCGTTCCCGAGCGGCAGATCGGTGGTGGCTGCGGCTTCAACAACGCCGGGGATCGCGTGCAGCCGGTCGAGCGCCTGCGGGAGAAGCGCTACGCGGGCGCCATTTCCATAGTTACGGGAAAATGCAATATCCAAGGTCACAACCTGCTCCGTCCGAAACCCGGGATTGATCGAAAGGACCCGCAGGAAACTCCGTCCCAGCAGACCCGCGCCAACCAGCAGAACCAGTGTGAGGGCAACTTGCGCGGCCATGATGATCTGTCCCGTCCGGCGGTTCTTGTGTGCGCCGCTCAGCCGAGTGCTGCCCTGTGTAATCGCCGCTTGAACATCGGCAGAGCCTGCACGGAGCGCAGTGAAGATGCCAAGAGCAGCCGCCAGCGCGAGTGAGATTGTCAAGGCAAAGAGTAAGACGGGGAGATTCACCGCAACATCATCAAGACGCGGAAGATTCTGGGGCGCAAGCGACAAAAGCAAGCGGACACCGGCATAGGCGATGGCAACGCCCGCCAGTCCTCCGGCAAGGCAAAGGAGCAGGGATTCAGCAAGACACTGACGAATCAGGCGGCCGCGAGAAGCGCCGAGGGCGGAGCGCACGGCAAGTTCGCTTTCGCGGGCTGTGGCCTGGGCAAGCAGAAGATTCATCACGTTGGCGCAGGCCACCAGCAACAGCAGGCCGGAGATCTCAAGCAGGATCAAGAGCGCCGGGCGGGCTTTCTCCGTGAGGGCTTCGCGCAGAGGGACCGCCGCCGCACCGGTCATCAAGTTATCCTGCGGGAATTGGCGGTAAATCCTTTGCGCCACTCCGGTTAGCTCAGCCGAGGCCTGCTGCAAAGTGAGGCCGCCCTGAATGCGACCCACCACTCGCCATCCACCTGCGGTTCGGCTGGTAGGCTTTATGGATGTGTCACTCGAGAGCCAAAGCTGCGTGTCGCCGGGAAATTGAAATCCAGACGGTAAGACACCAATAACAGGCACAGCTTGGTTGGCTACGACCAGCTTCAGTGATGAGAGTTCATTTCCGCCACCGAGGTAATCCTGCCAGAATGAATAGCTCACAACTGCAGCTGAAGGACCATTGGGCATTTCCTCTTCGCGCACGAAACCCCGGCCGATGACTGGGTTCACGGCAAACACGCTGAAGAAGTCATGCGAGACATACGCAACGGGCACCCTCTTCGGCTCGGAGCCGCCGGAGACGGCCTCCACTCCGAAGCGATATTCCGCTAAAGC
>DATNDP010000250.1:0-6347 GCA_035553195.1 Candidatus Acidiferrales bacterium | reverse complement strand
GACGATACATCACGCCTTTCTCGCAATTTGGCCGAGGCGATGCAGCTCAAGCAACAGCTTGAGTTTGCAGGGATCCGGTTGATAGCGGTCTCTCAGGGGGTCGATTCAGCAGACGATCAGGCGGACGTAATTTGGACCGTGCATGGACTCGTCGATAGCTTGTTTCTGAAAGAGCTCGCAAAGAAGACCCACCGCGGAATGGAAGGCCTCGCTCTTCGTGGCATGCATACTGGGGGCCGTGTTTACGGATATCGAAGCGCTCCTGTGGAGGGAGGAGGGGCCCGGCTGACAATTTACGAACCCGAAGCTGTTATCGTCCGTCGCATCTTTCAAATGACCGCAGAGGGCACTTCTCTGAAGCGCATTGCCAAAACTCTCAATGCTGAAAGCGTTAGATCACCGCAGCCCGGGACCAAGAAGCGATACGACACATGGGCTCCTTCTGCGATCCGCGAGATGATCCGGCGGGAGCTGTACCTCGGAAAAATCGTGTGGAACAAAAGTAAGAAAGTAAAAGTACCAGGAACAAACAGACGCGTCCGCCGCCCGCGTCCCAAACACGAATGGAAGATCATACCGGCCCCTAAGCTGCGAATTATCTCCGATGAGCTTTGGCAGCAAGTCCAACAGCGCATTCAGTGGACGAACGAGCAGTTTGCGCGCTCCAGCACCTCTAAAGGTCTCGTCGGAAGGGCGGCTTCCAGTCCCTATCTGCTGAGCGGATTCCTGAAGTGTGGTGAATGTGGAGCCAATCTGGTCGTGGTCAGAGGACGCCAAAGAAGGCATGCCGCGTATGGATGCCCGCAGCACTTCAGCCGTGGAGCGTGTAAAAACTCTGTGTGCATCCGTCAGGACAAGCTTGAGACGATGGTGTTCGAAAAACTTCGGGACAAGTTCCTCGCCTCAGAAGTTCTGGCACTCATCATGGCTGAATTTCTGACAGGCCTGGGAAACGCCAGCGAGAATGGTGATGATGCCAGAATCCATTTTGAAGGCAGGATCAAAGAGGTGGAAGCTGAGCTACGTAATCTCGTAACCGCAATCGCTAAGGGTAAGTCGAAACCCTCGATCCTTCTCGAGTCGATTCACGAGCGCGAATCCGAACTGGCTCGGCTTAAGGCACTCGTTGCCAGACGGAAAAGAGAATGCCCACAGGTTTCTCCGGACGTCCTGGCCGACTTTGCTCGTCGTCGGCTTCTGGAAATCTGTGATCTGATCAAAATTGATGTCGTCAAAGCAAAGGTCGAGTTGGGGAAACATCTTTCTGAAATCGTCATGACACCAGATCTGGAAAACAATAGCTATGTTGTTGACGGACAATGGGATCTGCTTGGCGAATACACCGAACGACTGGTTCCAAGATACCTAGATTCTCTAGGGGACGTTAAGATGGTGCCGGGAGGGGGGGTCGAACCCCCACGAGGGGTGAACCTCGGCGGATTTTGAGTCCGCTGCGTCTGCCAGTTCCGCCATCCCGGCTTGGGCTGGTTTCTTAACTATACCAAAGTTGATTAGCGGCGATGCGGCTTGGATACTACACCAGACACTCGAGGCATTGCGCACGCGTAGAGTCAATCCATCTTACGTATGGTGAGCGGAATCAGCTTCGCGGCTAATGACGCGCCACGGCCAGATAAAACGCCAGTCCGGTGAGCAGTGCATTCCAGACCAGGAGCGCAATGATCCAGATGCGCGCGCAGGCCCACTTGCGGTTCGAGTCCTGTTGCCATTGTGTCAGGCGCTCTTCTGCCGCGGCCGCTCGCTCTTCAGCGGCTGCAATGCGCTGATCAAACTCAGAAAAGAGCTGCTTCAACTGCTCAAGCGCATCAGCATCCTGAGGTTCAACCCGGTTGGCGTTCATGCGCTCGCGGGCCATGTCCACGGCGCTGCGCGCCACGTGCGGCGCCGCATGCGTGGCCGCCGTCTTTACGATGTCGAGAAGCACTGCCCACAAGCCCATTTGCGTTTGCCTGTCCTGTGCACCGCGTGGATGCGTTACCATCTCGCAACAGTAGAGGTGCGGCGTGCCCTGATTCTACCGTGTGCGGCGGAGCGGCGCTATTGTTTATCTGTTCTGCCCGTCATGAGTGATCTTGAAAAAAGTGTCGCTCGCCTGCCGGTCACAGCCTGACTGTATTCATTGACGACGCTGGCGAACGGTTATCATTCGGGGGTGGAAAGGTCGAATGCCAGAGCGCTTTGACGTTCTTATCCTTGGGGCGGGCGCAGCAGGACTAATGTGCGCCGTTGAGGCCGGAAAGCGCGGCCGTCGCGTGGCCGTGCTGGAGCGGGCGGAGCGCATTGGCAAGAAGATCCTGATCTCCGGAGGAGGACGCTGCAATTTCACCAACCTTCACTGCACGGCTGAGAACTTCATCTCCGCCAATCCGCATTTTGCTCGATCGGCGCTGGCCCGGTACACGCCCCAGGATTTCATTGGCCTCGTGAAGAAGCATGGCATCCGGTATCACGAGAAGACGCTCGGGCAGCTCTTCTGCGATCATTCCGCGCACGAGATTATGAGCATGCTGGAGCGCGAATGCCGCGCTGCGCGGGTGGAGATCTTTACCGGCATCCACGTGGAGATGGTGGAGCGTGCGGGTGACTTCACGGTTCGAGCCGGCGAGCGCACTTTCCATGCACCCTCGGTCGTGGTCGCGACTGGCGGTCTTTCCATTCCGAAGATGGGCGCCACAGGATTTGGCTACGACCTGGCGCGTCAGTTTGGGCTCAAGATTATTCCCACGCGTCCGGCCCTCGTCCCGCTGGTGCTGAACGCAGACAATAAGAAACATTACTTCGATCTGAGCGGCGTATCGGCGGAGGTGACTGCGTCAATCAATAAGCAGACATTCCGCGAGAAGATGCTGATCACCCATCGCGGGCTGAGCGGGCCGGCGATCCTGCAGATTTCCTCTTATTGGAAGAGCGCTGAACCAATTCGCGTTGATTTGGTTCCCGACGCGCAGGTTACAGAATCTTTACTGGCCCAAGACGCCCGGCGGGATATAAGCGCCTTGAAGACGGCACTGCGTTCTGCGCTCCCGCAACGGTTCGCCGACCGCTGGCTGGAATTGCATCCGCCACAGGGCTGGAGCAATCACGCGCTGGAGGAGTGGGAGCGCGAAGTACATTCCTGGCACGTACTGCCCGAGGGAACAGAAGGTTACGACAAGGCGGAAGTCACGGCGGGAGGCGTGGACACGAATGAGCTCTCAGCAAAGACCATGGAGAGCCGCAAAATCCCTGGGCTGTATTTCATTGGTGAGGTGGTGGACGTCACCGGGCATCTCGGCGGATTCAACTTTCAGTGGGCCTGGGCATCCGGCTTCTGCGCCGGACAGGCGGTTTGACGTACACTGAAGCTTTTTGGGGCATGCTGACAGAAGTAATGAGGATAGCCGTTCTAGGCTCAGGACGAATCGGCGCTGTAGCGGCGCGGCTGTTTGTGGCTGCCGGGCATGAGATCGCCATCGCCAACTCGCGCGGGCCGGAATCCCTGCGCGAACTGGTTGCCGAACTTGGGCCGCGCGCTCACGCCATGACAGTCGTCGACGCGGCGCGATTTGGAGATGTGGTCCTGCTGGCTGTGCCGTGGCATCTTGAGGAAGCGCTCCCTCCGTCGGAAGTGCTGCGCGGCAAGATCGTGATGGACGCCATGAATCCCTACAATCCCGCCGGCGGCTTCTTTGATCTAAGCGGCTCCACTTCAAGCGAGATCGTGCTGCGGCGTATGCCGGGCGCGCGTATGGTGAAGGCCTTCAACACCATTTACTACGAGCATCTGGCTACTCGCGGGCGGAACGACGTCCCCATGAAAGACCGGCACGCGATCTACATCGCGGGCGACGATATCGAAGCAAAGGAGGTTGTCGCCGGGCTGATTCGGGACATTGGCTTTGCACCTCTGGATACCGGCTCTCTGCACGAAGGAGGTCGCCTGCAGGAGCCCGATTCCCCCATTTACAACGAGACCTACACGGCGCGCCAAGCCCGCAAGGTGCTGGCCAGCCTCAGCGACTCGGGAGCAAGGAAGTGAACCGTCGCCTGCTCAAGGGGATTGTAATACTGGCTGCGCTGTGCCCGGCTATCGCTTACCTGCAGGCTGCGTCTACGGAGAAGGCTGAGGAAAAGACCATTACAATCGGCGAAGCGGCGCAAAATGCTGTGAAGCAGTCGCAGCTCACGGTTTCTGGTTCATCTCCTTTTCACCTGAAAGCTACCGTCACAAACACGGCAAATCCTGGCTCTGACTATAAAGCGACCATTGAAGAATCCTGGCTTTCACCGCAGAACTGGCGGAGGACAATTGAATCGCCCGGATTCTCCCAGGTGATTGTGGTTGACGTCGACAAGGTTTCTGAAACCGATCATGGAGATTACTACCCGTTCTGGCTGCATGACATGGTCACCGCCGTCTTTGATCCGCTGCCGATGGCGCAGCAGCTCCAGAGCTTCAAGGGAACCGTAACACTGCCCACCGATTCGGCCAGCTCGTATTCTTGCCTGAACTTTGCCGTGACAAGCGGCGCCCCGCCGG
Source organism: Candidatus Acidiferrales bacterium (assembly GCA_035553195.1). Classification (GTDB taxonomy): domain Bacteria; phylum Acidobacteriota; class Terriglobia; order Terriglobales; family Acidobacteriaceae; genus Angelobacter. The sequence continues at coordinate 1,807 of DATNDP010000250.1, read as the reverse complement.
CACGGACCAAGATTGCATACGCCTTCTGTTTTCGTGGAAAAGATGGACTGGTACAAGCTGTGGTGACTCCAGGCTACAAAGCTCAGTTCGAGGATTACCAGCTTTTCAAAGGCAAGAAGGTGGCTCGACGGATTGTCGCAGACATGGCGCCAGACGTGAGACTGGAAGCGCGTGTCACCGCATTGGATGAAAACGTGGTCACCGATCGAGCGTTGTTCACGGTAGATCAGCCCACGCCGCCCGCTGCTCAGCTCAAAAGCCAGCAGGTTGGCGAAGCCACTGCACGCAGCATTGCGGTAACCGCGCCGGATATCACATGGCCGGCGGTGCGGGAAGGAAAGACCTCTGGCATCATCAGCGTTTATGTTTCGGCTGACAAGATGGGGCGAGTTCGCGAGGTCTGGCCGATTGCGTCGGATAACCCGGAGCTAACCCCTGCCGCGATCCAGCAGGTGATGCAATGGCGCTTCCAGCCCTATGTAAACGGCGTCCCCATGCAGATGGAAACGATACTCACCTTCGCATTCACTGCCGCGAAGGGCGCGCCGATCCCTCTGCTTTCAAACGCTGAGGCGCGCAAGCTGGCCTCGCACGTGGTTGAACCGCGTGTTCCGCGCGGAAAAGCCAAGCCGGGCACAAGCTTCACTCTGCGAATCCGAGTAGATGAACAGGGCAAGCTGGTGCGCGTACTCAACCCGAAGGGTGCACTGTCCGAACTCTACCAGGCGGGAGAGAAAGCGTTGCAGCAGTGGCGATTCCGTCCTTATATGCACAATGGCAAGCCCGATCTATTCGACGCCGACATTGAATTCAAAGTACGGTGACACGCCGCAGATCGGTTCGGTTGCGCTAGTTGATGGGTTAAGATGGCATGTCCCGCGAGGGATCTTATCCATGCCATCTTCAACTCAACGTACTGGCTGTTTCCCCACTGCGCTGCTGTTAGCGCTCACACTTTTCCCGTTCTCTCAAGCGCAAGCTCAGCGCCTGCCGGCGACGGTGGTTCCCGATCATTACACGCTTTCTCTGGATCCCAGCATTTCCGGCCGGACATTTGCCGGTGAAGAAACAATCAGCGTCCGCATCTCGCAGCCTGTTTCTGAGATCGTGCTGAACTCGCTTGACCTGGACATCACGCAAGCCGAGGTGAGCGCCAGCGGCCGCACGCAGGCGGCGAAGGTCATCTATGACAAACCCGACGAGATGATTCGGCTGGCGCTGAGCAGCCCTGTTACAGCCGGTAAGGCCGAACTGCACCTGAAGTACTCGGGCAAACTTACCGAGGGATTGCGCGGTCTGTATCTGAGCCGCAGCCCGCGGCGGCTCTACGCCGTGACACAGTTTGAAGGTACTTACGCCCGCATGATGTTTCCTGGCTTTGACGAGCCGTCCTTCAAAGCCACGTTCGATCTTTCTGTAGTCGCCGACAAGGGTGACACTGCCATTTCCAATGGTCGCATCATCTCCGATGAGCCGTTGTCCGGAGGCGAGCGGCATAGGATCACGTTCTCAACATCGCCGAAGATGTCCACGTATCTCGTAGCGCTTGCCATTGGCGACTGGCAGTGCCTGGGGCGCACAGCCGACGGCATTCCTGTCCGCGTCTGCGCCACGCCAGAAAAGAAGGCCGAGGGTAAATTCGCGCTCGAAGCTGCCGTGCGCTCGCTCGAGTTTTACAACCAGTGGTACGGAATCAAGTATCCCTTCGGCAAACTGGATTTGCTCGCCATTCCTGATTACGAGTGGGGCGGGATGGAAAATACCGCCTCCATCTTTTTCCGTGAAACCGCGCTGCTGCTGGATGAAA
>DATNDP010000249.1:0-26371 GCA_035553195.1 Candidatus Acidiferrales bacterium | reverse complement strand
GTTCATGAACCAACATTCAATGAACAGGGGGCCTGACTCGTATAATAACGGCTCGGTGCGCGAGGTTCCGCCAGTACGGAAATGCCTAAAGAGCCGCGGCGGGTTCCCACCGTCTTAGGACGGGTTCAGAACGGCCTGGTCCCACGGCCCCGCGGGTCGTTTTTGTTTCGTTCAAAGTGCATGAGCGTGTTGCGACGGTGGCTTTTTCTGCTGCGCTATGGGTTACGCTGCCGCCGGACCGCTGAGATAGACTCTCGCAGTCCTGCCGCCAGATCCGCCTTGTTCACCGCAATGTGCGCCGGCTTGGGCATCCTAGATTCGCGTCCCAGCCACTGCCGCAGATCGTTAGCATCAGCTACGGTGAATCGGCCTTGGCGATGCACCGGCATTCCACCCTTGGCCCAGCGTTGCGCGATGTTCACTGGTAGAGCAAGAAAATCAGCAATAGCCTTCCAGCCGCGTAGTTGGCCGTCATTGGGCGTTTCGGCGTGGCTGCGCTTTAGATGTTGCGAGCCGACGGTTTTCCGTCGCGGTGAGCCATGCTGGCTTTTCGCGCGCTCACGCTGCTTCTTCATCGGAACGGTTCGCGTTCACCTGATCGCCAGAAGGATCAGGGATGGTTGATGGCGGATCGCTGGTGGGGAATGAATCCGCCAGCGTTTTGTCGTGCGCCTTTTCACGGGCGTCGTGGTCGTGTTCGACAGGACGTTCTTCCGGATCGCGGCGGCTGCCCGGTTCTTCTGGTCCTATTTGTGGCTTGGACTTGGGATCTGTCATGGTGTCACCTCCATAATTCCTTAACCCACTTGGATGCAGCGCCGAGAGAGCGGATAGGCCTGCAGGAGGGTTGCACGGCGGGCGGCGACGAGATCAGCCAATGGTGAAGCGGCGCACCTGTACTCCTGAGTGGCGTACCACACGAGACACCCACCAGGGCAGCGGGTTTCATCAGACAATAACAGTGGTGCACCTGATTACTCGAAAACTCGGGATCGCCTGTGCGCTCTGGGCCGCGCTGATGACGCCCGGCGTGGTGGCGCGTAGCGCGCCTGTTTCGCCGGTGGACGATCAGTCTAGCTTACTCTCCGTCGAACAGGGAGAAGCGCTGGTCCAGTTTGCTCTTACCTCCGGCGCCCACCTCCGCCGCAAACCAGACTGCTCTCATCTTGTGCATCTGGTGTATTCGCGCGCCGGCCTGAAGTACGCCTATCAGCCCTCGCGCACGCTTTACCGTGGCGCTCCGGATTTTGAGCGCGTGAAGAAGCCCCAACCTGGTGACTTGATTGTCTGGCGTGGACACGTGGGTATTGTGGTTTCGCCGACAGAGAAAACTTTCTTCAGCTCGGTACGGTCGGGAATCATTACCGAATCGTGGATCGCCGACCAGTGGCTCGCCCGCGGCCGCCCACGTTTCTATCGCTATCGCCTGGGGCCTGACAGCAATCCTGAAATGCTGGCGGCGCTCACTCCTGATGACACGCCTCGGGACCGTGACTCCGCGGCGCCCGCAGACGATGAAATAACTGTGAGGGGGACAGCGAATGCGCCCACGGGATCGCCACTGGCCACATCCAGTTCAACTCCAGTGCTTGCCTCCATCCGGCAACATAAAAAGCCGGAGAAGAAGGAAATTGAGGCCGCATTTCTCACGGCAGCCACAGCCAACGCCCAGCAGTTGCTCGATGCCGATGCGAATACCAGCGATTTCGGTCAGCACGCGGCTTTCGCGGTATTCAGCCGCGCAGACGTCCAGAAAATCCGCATCAAGCACGACAGAGGCTCGGTCACGATCAGGTTGAGGGAAACCATGTCGATTGAGCAGGGAAAAGTACAGCCGGAACGGGTTTTAGACCGCGACTTCCTGATTGAGCGCAGAACGAATGGCGACTCTTCCGTGTGGGTTCTTACTGATCCCCAGCAGCAGATCTATGTTCCCGCAGCCAAGGCACTCAGCGTTTTTCAGCATCGCGCTGAGATCCTGCTGCACAATGACCCGAACGGATCCTCCACGCGCGCTGTCATTAAGGGCCTAGACATTCTCTACAACCAGCCGCCCTCTTCATCGCAGCGGACGGCCTTGAAGTAGCGTGAACCCTGCACATTTCTGGGGAGAAGTTATCCCGAGCCGAAGGCAGCGCTGTGCAGCGCACAACTTAGCAGCGCACGATTTTGGGGCTCTCGATCCCGCGGGTTGCATTGCGGGTGTCAATCACGAGCTGCGACTGTTTGACGATCCACGGATAGTCGTAACTTGAGTGGTCGGTGACGATGACCACGGCATCGAACTGTTGCAGGTTTTCAAGCGGCACATTGGCCATCTCCAGCTTGTATTTGCGCCCATGGCCGACATAGGGGAAGAAGGGATCGTTGTAGCTGACCTGAGCTCCCTCTTTCTGTAGCAGCTCAATGATGGTAAGTGCGGGTGATTCGCGCAGATCGTCAATGTCTTTCTTGTAAGCGATGCCCAGCACCAGCACCTTCGACCCGTTCAGGCTCTTGCACTGCCGGTTTAGAGCCTCCATCGTGGATGCGACTACGTGATACGGCATGCTGAGATTGATTTCACCGGCCAGTTCTATAAACCGCGTGTGAAAATCGTATTCCTTCGCCTTCCACGATAGATAAAAAGGATCCAGAGGGATGCAGTGGCCGCCGATACCGGGACCGGGATAGAAAGCCTGGAACCCGAAGGGCTTGGTGGACGCAGCCTGTATCACATCCCAGATATTGATCCCCATGCGCAGGCAGAGCAGCTTGAGTTCGTTCACCAGCGCGATGTTTACGCACCGGTAAATGTTTTCCAGCAGCTTGGTCATTTCTGCTACGGCCGGCGCCGAGACCGGCACCGTGCGATGAAAAATAGTGCCGTAAAGCTTGCACCCCAGCTCCGTTGCGGCTGTATTGAAGCCGCCCACAACTTTCGGTATATCAGCGCGTGCCACGGTATCATTGCCGGGATCTTCACGCTCCGGCGAGAAGGCGACAAAAAATGTCTGCTCGCCGTTGCTATCGCCGCGAGCTGCCTTCACCCCGCGTGGATTTTTTTCGAGAATCGGCACCAGCAATTCTTCGGTGGTACCCGGGTAGGTAGTGCTTTCAAGGATGATCAGTTGTCCTGGCCGAAGATGTGGAGCGATTGCTTCCGCGGTAGCGACAATAAAGCTCAAATCCGGCTCATGATGATCATTCAAAGGCGTGGGAACTGCAATTAGGACTGCATCCATCTCGGCGATGCGAGAGTAATCCGCCGTCGCCGTGAATCCCGCCGCCTGCGCCGCCTGGATCTCAGTCCCGGGAATGCGCACAATGTACGACCCGCCTCCTTGAAGCGTTTCGACCTTGGTTTTGTCTATATCGAAGCCGGTGACCCGAAATTTTTGTTCGCTGAAAAGCAGCACCAGCGGAAGGCCAACATATCCCAATCCAATCACGCCGATCCGTGCAGTGTGGTCTTCCAGTTTGCTGTAGAGAGCCTCAAATTGCGCGGAAGAAACAATATGTGCAGTGTTCATGCCAGTCCTTAAATCAAACACTAAAGCCTGCATGGCGTCGCCATTGCAAGCCCCTTAGGAAATTATGTCACAGGAGGGTGAAGGTTTTGATCCATGAGAAGGCGGGAATTCTGTCTCAGATGGGTCACTATGGTGTTCAGCTTAGTCCCTGCGCGTCTTAGCACTACTCGGCGGGAGCGCGAGCTTGGCCCATGTTGATCGTTACTTGCGACCAGTCCGGGATCGCATCACCGTCCAGAGCGTAACGATAAAAGCGCGGGTGCCCCCGCCGTTGCCAATATCGGGAGTCATACTGCGAAATCTTGACTCCGGTCCGCAGTTGGCTGAGAAATGCGTGCTCGTTCGGATCAACCACAATGCCGACGTGTCCGCGCCAGACAACCAGATCGCCCGGAAGCGGTTCAGTCACGCGGCGAAAGGCATCGACTCCGTCGTAAAGGTCGCGCGAGGTCGCGTACTCGTAAGGGAATCCTGCGCGAGCATAGATGTCATGCACCAGATGGGAGCAGTCCAGGTGGGCCCACCGTAGTTGCCGCCCCATCACCACGATGGCTTGCCGCGCCAGCGGCGCAGGCGCAGCGATATACCACACTTCCTCGTCTGCACTGGCGTGCATTTGAAAAGTGCGGACCATCTTTTTCTGCTGTGCGAACGCGGTTTTCGTTCCTCCGGCGAAACACGCAACCAGAAAAACAAAAATGATTCCCCGTGTTCTGAACGCTCGCATGCGATGCACCTGACGAATACCGCTTCAAATTTCGATGCAGAGCGCGAGGAATCCAGAGCTGGATTTGTAAGGGAGGCATGGGCCGCTCGCGATGCGGAGCTGAGGGTGGAAGATGCCTCAAGACTTTTATAGTTCGGAATTGCGTGCGTACGTGCGGTCAAACTCCGCCTTGAGCCTGGCGTTAGGCGCGGTCAGGCCTGAGATGACGTCGCGCGCCCACTCGAAATATTGCCGCTTGCGGTCCACGCTCCAATTCGCCGGCGGACTGGAAAGAATTGCCCGCAGGTTCGAAATCTTGTCCGCCAGCTTCAGAGTCTGCGCGCGTAGAGATTGTTTATGGGCATTTTCCACCTGGAGAGCTTTACGCATCTCTTTGGGCAGCGATTTATCATCTGTGACTTCCATCACCAGCGCAGCGACATCATCGCCAAAGCGCTGCTGCAATTCGCGCGGCGAGACGCCGGTGTCCTCAACGGTGTCGTGCAGGAATGCTGCCATCACCAGGTTTGTATCAAGGACATCGTCGCTGCAGGCCACAAGCTCGGCGACTTCAATCAGGTGGTTGATATACGGTTCGCCCGCTTCGCCTTTGCGCTTTTGTCCAGCGTGGTGTTCACCGGCAAAGCGTGCTGCGGCGAGGATCCGTTGAACGTCTGAGGCGCACGAGCATAATTGTTCCGGCTGCATCGCTTTACTCCTGGTGTCCGCGTTGCGCGATGACGACTTTGGCGGTGGTAATCGCCTGGCCTACGTGCCGCTGCGTGTGATCGGCCACGTGCACCAGCAGCCCTCCTACAGTTGTGGGAAGCAGCTTCCGTCCAACTTTGCGATGTTCATCCAATTGTGTTGCTGAAAACGCGCGAATGCGTCGCGCGCTTTTGCTGAAGCCCACAACCAGTTCCGCCAGCAATTCATTGCGTGTTGCGCCTGGCGCCAGCTCACTTTTCATCGCGGCCATTTGTTCCGCGTTAAGCTGAGCGCCCTCCGCATAAGTGAGTAGACGGTCAGCGCTGCGGGGAATGTGGCGAAGATGGAAAGCCACCGGAGCAATACCCCCGGGCCGCGCATTGAGTTCTGCGTCGCTAAGGCCATCGCACCAGCGCTCCAGGTCTTCGCGGGCCAGTTCCAGAGCGTGCAGCACCGCGCGCTGCACGGCAGGAACGTCCGTGAGTGTACCGCGCAGCCACGGCTCGGGCTGTTCCATCTTATCCATCCGTCACCTTCCTCCACTTAAGATAAGGGACAAAATGGCTGCGAACAAGCAATCGCGTCGCTTGCTGCTGGTGCAGTCAACTTTCCTTAGGCTTAGGGGCTGCTGCCAGTCCAATGACCCTCACACCGGCAGACAACGGGTGCAGCGTTGTGCTCCATCTGTTTAGAGAAAGGGGGACACATGAGCCAGGAGCAGAAGGAGAAGCAGGGAACAGGGAAGCAAGAAGAAACGCCGCTAAAAAAGCATGATGATGCTGAAGCCGGGCTGAATGACCAGGATCCCGGTCACCGCCAGAAGGCAAACCAGAACAAGCAAAAGGATGATCCTCTTGCAGCTTGAGAGTGCAAGCGGGTTTACGACCGCGATCGCGGCTACACGCATTCAAGTCGTATCGAATCCCGAGTCGAAGAGCTCCTGCAATGCAGTTGATTCAATCCCTTGGAGTTCACGGATGAACGACTTCAATCGACAGTGATATTTATCGTTTGCTTGAATATTACACCTGCGCTGTCCTTCGCCTGAACTGTAACTCGTCGGGCGCCCACAGCCATAGGAATGGATGTATCCAGCGTTCCGCCGCTGGTGGTAAAGACAGCCTTTCCGTCAACATAAATCTGAATAAACGACACCGCTGCTGAATCCCGGGTTGCAGCCTGCACGTGGACCGGTGAGCTCACACTTGCGCCATTCAGCGGAGAGCAGATTGTCACCGACGGAGAAGTTGCGCCGGGGCTGCATGTGCCGGGCGTGGGCGTAGGTGTTGGCGACGGGGTAGGTGTTGGACTTGGAGTTGGCGAAGCCGTTCCAACATTAATGGAAATACTCTGCTTGAATATCACTCCCGCGCTGTCCTTTGCCTGAACAGTGAGGCGATGGGTGCCGTTTGACATCGCCACAAACGTGTCAAGAGAGCCTCCGCCGGTAGTGAAGACAGCTTTACCATCAACATAAATCTGCACGAAGGAGACGCTAGACGAATCTCTGGTTGCAGCCTGCACATGAACGGGTGAGCTCACAGTTGCGCCATTCAGCGGAGAGCAGATTGTCACCGAGGGAGAAGTTGCGCCGGGGCCGCAACTGCCGGGAGTTGGTGTAGGTGTCGGGGAAGGCGTGGGCGTTGGAGAAGGTGTAGGCGTTGGAGAAGGCGTGGGTGTTGGAGACGGTGTAGGCGTCGGAGTTGGTGATGGCGCCGTTCCAACATTAATGGAAATGCTTTGCTTGAAGATCACTCCCGCGCTATCCTTTGCCTGCACCGTGAGGCGGTGCGTCCCTTGCGACATTGGAATTGAGGCGTTCAGAGTCCCGCCACTTTGTGTCACCGCGGCCTTGCCATCTACGTATGCCTGGATAAACGAGACAGAATGGCTGTCAGTGGTTCCGGCCACCACAGTTACGGGCGAGGCGACAGTCGCGTTATTTCCGGGAGTGCAGATGGTTACTGATGGAGAGGCCGAATTGAGCTGGCATGAACTGCCGGCGCTTGTGAGATAGAACTCCAACTGCGTCGTCAGACTATCGCTCGCCGTTTCTGATTGGGTCGATGTATTCCAACCCGTCCCGGAGGCGCTGAGACTGTAGTTGCCCGGAGGTAGGGAAAGCCTATAGGTTCCGTCCGACGCAGTGACAGCAGAGGCGCTGCCCGCTTTCACTGTGATTCCGGCGGCAGCGGCGCAGGTGGACTGATTCCGCACCTTGCCACTGATGGTAGAGCTTCCCGTCCCTGGATTGGGATTGTGGTATGGGACCGTGAACTGTTGTGAGGCGCCGGTCATGTATTGATTCAGATAAGGAGAATAGGTCTGGACGGAGATGCTGTTTGACGCCGGATGAAAGGTGAGGATTTCAAGCCAGCCATCGCCGCCGTTGGGAAAATCCTGCATATCGGCAAAGATCTGATTCACCAGGTTGCCGCTATTGCCAACATCCTCGCGGTGGGCCACTGAGCCGCCGGTAAAGTGACCATTGAGCACCATGATTACATTGCTGTGCTTTCTGAGCCGCTGCCAAATCTGCTGTCCATTGGCGTTCCCCGCGGGCATATCCTGTGTGTCGCACACGTCTTCCCGCAACCCATTGGTGCGCAGAGCAGAATGAGTTACCACAATTGCTTCTTTGTCAGCATTGGCGGAGAGAATGGAATCGGCCCAGTCCAGGGCGGCGCTTCGCGGCCTGAACTCCAAAGCGATGAATAGGTATTGTTGAGCGCCGATTGTAAGTACCCCGTAGAAGTTCTCATTGCTGCCAGAGGGATAGTTGCCTTTGTAGTAATCTTTGCCTGAGTACCTTGCCGGCCCAAACCACTGGTTGAAACCCGATACGCTGCGGCTCTTGGGATTAGCGCCGTCATAATCGTGGTTCCCAATTGCCAGCATGTAGGGGATTCCGGCATTGTCCAGCACGCGAATCGCGGCGTCGGCATTCTGCTGTTGTGCCGTCTGCGCCCCATCGTTCACAATGTCGCCGACGCCCAGTACCATCTTTATATTGAGCGCGGACGCATTCGCGGCAATCCACTGCGTTTGGCTGTTCATGACTTGGGGAAAGAATTGCGCTTCATTCTGAGTATCCGGCAGCACAACGATCGAGAAGTCCTGCGCCTGAAGAAGTCCAGGCAGCAGCAACACAGAACAGAGAAGAAGCGGGAGAAGAGTCCAATGACGAAGCGGCGACATCCGGAACGAACCTCGACAGCAGTGGATGCTCACGAACGCCGCTAATGCTAAGCCAGCGTGGGTAGCCCTTTGCTTGTTAACGTGCTTTGTTCACTTGGAATCAGAAGTGGCTATATAGGTTGGATAAAATGTGCGGCTCGGGCCTTTTTTCCTGTTTCACCGCTTACCAGCAGAGGTAGTGAAGGTGTAAATTAGGCAGATTTCACTTTATCTAAACTAGTGTCGGCTACGGTGCTGATTGAGCTCTGAAAGTTGGACGATATCGGAAGGCTCGATTAGAGCGCCAAAACTTTTAGCTCGTTTTCGAACATCAAGCCATTTGGCGTGTTACAAGGCCAAACACACAAAGAGAGTACATACATGAAAGTTGGATTCATCGGTTTGGGGAATATGGGATCAGGGATGGCGCGTAATCTGATTAAGGCAGGTCATCACCTCACGGTGTACAACCGGACGGGCAGCCGCGCCGAGAAACTCCGTTCCGCAGGTGTTACTGTCGCGGATACTCCGGGCCAGGCGTCAGCGGACGCAGAGGCAGTTATCACCATGCTTTCAGATGACCACGCATTAGAGGGTGTAGTTTTCGGCCCGGATAAGGTGCTCGCGAGTTTGCCTGGGGGTTCGGTCCACATCAGCTCCAGCACCATCAGTGTGGCACTGTCTCGCAAGCTCGCCGCCGCACATAAGGAGAAAGGGCAGCATTACCTGTCGGTTCCGGTATTTGGGCGTCCAGAAGCTGCTGCCGCCGCCAAGCTTTTTATCGTCGCCGCAGGGGACGCGCAGCAGATCGAACGCTGCCGGCCCCTCTTTGAAGCCATGGGGCAGAAGACGTTTGTTGCCGGAGACGAGCCGCCAATGGCGAACGTAGTCAAGGTTGCGGGTAATTTCCTGATCACCGCTGTGATGGAAGGCCTTGCGGAGGCATTCGCCCTGGCAAGAAAGTCTAACGTGGATGCCGGGCAGATGCTGGAGATCTTAACCGGATCGCTTTTCCCGGCGCCTCTGGTTAAGAATTACGGAACCATGATTGCACAGGAGAAGTTCGAGCCTGTCGGCTTCAAGCTGCGACTCGGCGCAAAGGACAACCGCCTGGTGCTGTCGGCTGCAGAGGAAGTGGGCGTCCCAATGCCGCTTGCCAGCCTCGTGCGCGACCAATTTCTTTCCGCAATCGCACAGGGAATGGCGGAATCGGATTGGGCCGCCGTGGCGAAGGTCATTTATAAGAACGCAGGTCTCTAAACAAAGAGATCACAAGAACGAGGTCGCTGCTCCGCCCGAAGAATGCGCCAACGAGTCTTGGTGAGACCTGAACCCGCGATATTCAGGCCGTTGGCGAGCTAGAGGTTCTTACTCACCATATGAGATGTAGCCGCGACTCACGCTGGCGATAGTGCGTTTCTGGCGACGGAACACGCCGATGCCTTCACGCGATCCGTTTTCGTTCGTGTTGCCTTCAATTGTCGTCAGCAGGGTGCCCGTCACCTTCTCCACCAGCCCGCAATGGCCCGCACCGTTGGGATGGATCAGAATGAAGATCATCCCCGGCTTGACCAACCCGGGATTGGACATGCACTCGTTGGTGCCGAGGCGCGGAACCCCGGCCGCACCCGCGCGATTCCAGTGGTCAGCCACTCCGGCAGTTCGAATCACTGGATTAGCCACCCCCAAGCCGATAGCAGCCTGCTGGAAACAGAAGTAGACGAAGGCCGCACACCAAGGCTGCCCGGGCGCGGCGCCGGCCGATTTTAAATAAGTATCCACCTGCGGTCCGGTATTCCCGCCGAGAGGGTGCTCCATCACACCAATCTGGGTGGTGGCAAACCGCAAAGTTTCCACCAGCAGGGGCTTACCCGGATCAGTCACGACCGGAACCGAGGGGGTTGCGAAGAGGCTCGCCCACGTAAGGGGGCCTACCCTGCCATCGACGTCGAGCGGCGAACCGAAATGGTCGGCTGAACGCATCTGGAACAGCTCAACGGCTTCCTGGGTTTGCGGTCCGAAATCGCCATCTTGGGCAACCGGCCCGCAGCCCAGCTGGTTAAGGCGCGTTTGAATGAGGGTGACGGATGCATGGTCGAGGTCGCGCAAGCCGACCACGTGGCCAGGAAAATTTAAGCTTGAAGCAAGAACTGGACTAGCCATTTGCACCTCCCGAGGCCGCGGCAGCTTGTGCTTGATCTGTTGTCTGTACAGCAGCTTGCTCGGCCTGTTTTCTTTCGTCGGAAACCTTGCTGGAAATCGCGGGCTTCAGGTTGGAGAGCTGCCGCAGTGCGTTGTACCAGAATGGCGCGCCCAGGCTGAGCAATAGCAGGGTCACGAACTCGCCGCCGAACTCGCCCCATGAGGTTTGCGCGAGGCTGAAGCGGTGAAATAGATCAAGGTCGGCTTCGGCGAGCTGGTCCTTCATCTGGGCCAGGTTCGGGTTGAGAGCCTTCAATTGATTAGCGGCCTCCTGTCTGCAGGCCACATCAATTGCGTTCAGGACGTCCGGATTTTTCAATTCATTGTTGGAGGCGGCCCAATTGTTTACCTGTGCGCAATTCACTAAGTCAGCAGGCCTGCTCCGCAGTGCGCTTCTTTGAGAATCGGTGAATTGAAAAGATGGACCTTTGGTCCCTTGTCCTCCAACTACGCCGTTGGCTTGGTCCCCCTTCGGCTTTGGATCGGCCATATTAGATACGGCTTGTGATCCCGGGTATCCGCCAATTGTCTTTTCCGCTTGTTGTGTCAGACTGTCGGCGTTAGCCGCTAGTTTTGAGCGAACTGTCGGATCCTTGGAAATTTGCTGGTAAATGGAAATCGAGTTCACGTGAAAACCGAAGGCCAGCACCGCGGCGCCGGCAATGGTCCAGAAGCGGCAATTGCGCGCAAACCGATCTGACGCGCGATCCATGATTGTGTGGAACCATTTATCCACACCGGCTGCGATGAGCGTGGTCTTACCGGCAATGTCGTTGAGCGCATCCTGCAGCATGACTTTGTGCATGGGGAAGCGCTTGGCGAACTCCGCAGCCAGCTTCTGCATGGTCTCAGTGTTGTCGGAATTTCCCGGCACGCTGTTGGTGAGCAGCGAATTCAGAAGACTTTTTGCGGCATCGCTCAGGGCGTTGGGATCCTTCGCTGCCTCGGCGCTGAGTTTCTGCAACACCATGAGCAGCTCATCGGGACGAATCGCCTTTGCCTTGTAGAATCCCCCCTTGGAAGTCGGCGTCACGGAAGAATGTGATGCCACCGCGTTGGCCAGCTCTGTCGCCGCTTTTTGGGCCGCGTCGGGAGAAATCTGCTGGAAAAGATTAGCCAAGCCCCAGACCAGGTTTTGGCCGCGCAAATCAAGCAGTCCGGAGATGGCCTGCACCACCACCGTGATGATCATGCTGAGCAGCAACATCACGGAAACGAACCCGATTACAGTATCAACTTGCTCCAACATGGCGCTCCTCCTTTAGGCATTGGTGATGGGTTGGTCCAGACGAACATCTTGCCGCGGCGGCCGCTGCCCGTTTACGAAATCGGGAAGTGCGAACCGTGAACCTTGTTTGAGAATAATCAGCTCAAAAAGAGCCGATGGCTGAATAGGTGACTGTAAAAAAGTTTGCGCGGCGATCAGATATACCGCGGTGCCCAGCGGGCGCAGGGCCTGGCCTCCGTAGATCGAAGTGATGTGGTTGTTGAAGGTGTCCGCCAGGCTGCTCCCGAACTTCTGCAGAGCGCGTGTGGCCGCCTTGATGTCGGTGCTGGAACTCGCCATGAATTGAGCCATGCTTTGTCCGGCGGAGAGGCAGCCTTGCACCACTTCGGCTTCCACCTGGAGCAGATGCAGCAGGTTGTTTTGACCGAAAGCGCTATTCGCGGAGGCCAGAATGCTTCTGACCGTGTCCTCGCCCGGCTTGTAAGATTTGGCGACACCGGCCAGCCCACTGTCTTGAAGCCGTACGTAGATGGGAGGAAGCATAGCTCGAATCTTCTGCTTCGTCGCTTCGCTATTGAGCATCCCCCGTCGCAGCTCCGGGACCATCCAGTCCCAGTAGACGTGCTCGTTTGTACTGAGGTGGAGCGTGCCATCCGAATCGAGCCGCGCCGATGTGGAGCCCGGAATAGCCGCATACGCCAGAAGCGTGTAGGCGTTATCCAGGTCTTTGTAATGATTCGGATCGGAGAAATAGTAGAAGGGGATGATCTTCTTCATTCCAAGCGTTTGCACGTTCTCCGACATCTGCATGTAGGGAAACCAGCGTTCTTCCTTCTGCGCTTTGAGCCAGCCAGCCATTACGTCAGGAGGGAATGAAAGCTCAAGTGATACGAGTGTGGTCCCCAGTGTATTTGTTGGGCTATCGACCATGGCATCATCCAGTTCGCCCAACCATGTGGCCCAGCCCTGCTCGCCAAATGCTCCGGGCAGGTATTCGTCAACATACGGCCGCAGTTGGTGTTCAAGCTGCGCCCGATTCATTCTGTCCGCCGCCTGACGGAAAGAATACGAGTAGCTCAGGCCGCCTGGATTGCCGAAGCTGCGGGTCTGGTTTCCCATTGTCGGCGGAATCGTTCCCGCGATTGCCAGCGCGCTTTGCGAGGCGATGTGATTCGTGAACTCGCTAACCGTATCGGTGGCTGTGAGGTCAAAGACACTCAACGAGCCGTTCTGGCCGGTTACGCCGTTTCCTGCGCTGATCCTGGCTATGGAATCGTTCACGTGATCGATGGTGACGTTGTAAAACGGCAGCTTCACATCGATATGGCTGTGCCGTTGCAGTTCATGGCTCACCGCTGCCGAATGGACTGTAACCCCCGGGCTGGCCTTAAAGAACAAGTCCGCAAAGTCGCCCTTAAGTACACTTTTGAGCTGCGCGGAAGGGTTCAGGCCCGCCCTGAAGTCGAATTCAACGTCAAACAATGCCTGGTCGGTGCTGTTACGCTCGTACAGCGCGGAAAGGGAGAATGTGTATTTGTCATTGAGCGCTTTCACCACCTGGTCATAAAAAGTTTGGGCCTTGCTGGTGAGCAGATTGATCGTTTTCTGCACCTTCTGGACCTGCGGAAGCGAGCTTACGGTTTCGTCAAGGAATTTGCTCAGTTTCGCCTTCAGCCACTCATCGATATTGTCAAAACTTGCCTGGTCGATGATCCCCTTGATTTTGTCTATTCCTATGCGCGGGTCCACGAAATCGTGCAGGGCCTTGAGGACACCGCCTTCGGAACTGGTCTCGTCGAGCAGCTTGGAAGCAGTTGTGGCTGCCTTTTTTACAGCTGTAAAGGCGGCGGTGTCCTGGATGGGATTGAGGACAGCGCCAAGCGCCAGATTTTCCAGAAATTGCCCGGCTTCGGAACTCAGGAAATCTCCTTTGACAAAGGCATTCAGCAGCGCCGCGTAATCATCCGGTGAGGACGCGCCGGCGAACTTCGTCGCAACGTCCTTGATCTGTCCAAGCAGAGCAGAATCACGGCCTACGTAAGACCAGATAAGCGAAGACACCTTGCTGTCCAGGGTTCCCCAACTCGAAAGAAAACTGAGCAGTTTTTCACGTGCCTGCTCGTAAAGCTGCACCGCGTTCACCCCGGTTATCTTTGTAAGCAGAGCATTCACGTAGTCAGGGCTGAGTCCGCTGAGCAAGCCGGAAAGCGGAATTTGGCCGCCGGCCCAGCTTTCAATGGCCGTCAGGTCCTTGACGAGCTGCTGCCCATGAATGCCGAGCACGCCGGAAGTAAACTCCTCAAACGTTCCGGGAAGGAAGCTTCCGGTGGAAGGCTGGACGACCGCTCCCGCGTCAAAAGCGAAGCTCAAACCTTGCTTGCGCTGCTTAAAAAGTCTGAGACGAAGTTGGGGATCGCTGTTCTCACGGCTCAAAACAATGGCATAGGAACCGGAGAACGACAATCCAAGAGTTGCGCTCACTCCGAGCGCGATCTTTAAACCAATGTCGCCGGTCAATCCGGCCAGCTTCGCCTCGCGCACCCAGCTGAAGTTGTAGCCGTAGGTGATCCCGACGTTTGCGGCGACTTGGCCATCCAGTTCGGAAATGATGCAGGTACCCGGTTCAATGTCCGATGCCGTGGTGACTCTTGAAGGCAAGATCCAGGAGTCCATCAGCCTACCGATGGCCGTGAGCGCCTTGGTTCCCGGCTCAACCAGGCTTATGATGGCAAACTTGCCATGGGTCGATGCGCTGGACCCAAACTGCACTGAAGCGGCCTGCAAGGCGATGGCGCCCTTCGCCGCCGCTTCCGCGTCATAACCCCATCGCATGATTAGCCAGCGCTGGCCCGCAACCTTGGGCAGCGAGAAGCTGCCGCTGATGTCGTCGGGCAATTGCATCGCAGTGATCGCGCCTGACGGGTCCTGGTACAGACCAAGGTTTCCCCAAACACCACCATCGGCCGAAAAGGTCACTTTACCCTGGCCGGAATCGAACACGATGTCCTGGCCGGTGCTAGCCGTTACCTTGGCGTCAAGCAGTTGAATGTCACCTGGAGGGAACTCTTGCCCACCTGTAATGGCCTGAACAATAGCCGGATCCTTGATGGCGGTGACCTGGATCCCCGCTGAACCTGACCGGAACGGAAAATCCTTGCTGAAGTTGATTGTTGCGCTGGTGGGTCCTAATGCAGTGCCGGCCATGGAGCCTCCTTTTTGATTCCGTCCGGTGGGCTTTTCAAACTCGCCGATGCCTTTTTCAACCCTCTGATCTCTCAAACTGGAAAGAAACGAAATCAGTGGGGAAAATCCTTCGCTAAGAGCTGCCCTTTGAGCAGAGGCGGGTAATGCTCTGATGATTTGTGCAGATCCTGGCCCGAGCGTTACATAGGGAACCAGTTTGTTGGCCTTCGTGGTCCACAGCGTTTACACCCTAATCAGTAGATCCAGGTAGTCTGGTTGCGAAATAGCCAGCTTGTTGGAGCGCGCGATAAGGGGGAAAACATCATGCGGTCGGTGTGGGCGAGGTACTCTGCAATTTGGCTGCCCCCCAGGGATTCGAACCCCGATATGCTGATCCAGAGTCAGCTGTCCTGCCGTTGAACGAGGGGGCAGTTAAAAACAAGGAGCCGGCGGAACAAGCCGGCTACGATCATTTTATGATGGGTTCTGCACAGGGTCAATGTTCCCCAGCGGCGAACTGTACCACCAGCAAGGGCGGATTTTCGAACAGAGCGATGCGAGCCCAGGGACGTGCCTTTTATCTAAATGCCTGAAAATTTAATTTGGGACGCCTGCTGACAGTGTGAGCTATTTGATTTGGGCCAGGGTGCTGTTGACCAGGCCGGTTTCAGGCTTGCACTCGTGTTTGGCGAAGTCCGCGAGGAGCTGTTCTTTGGCTTTGTCCGGATCAGAAATGAATTCCTGCCGGGTGCGGAATGTCAATCTGCAAACATCGCAATAGGCGACGCTGGGCGTCGTCCCCATAAAGCGTACGATCTGCATGTTTCGGTCGGCCATAGCAAACATCATGGCAGGGGCGCCGCAGGCGGTCAAATAGGGATTTTGGCGGGAGGATGCGCCCGCCAAAATCGATCAGCTCGGGAACACTTTGGGCGAATAGCACTCGCACCTGTTTCGATTCGGTCAGCGTCTTCTCCCGCTATTTGGGTGTCCATTGTGGATGGGAAGAAAAGAGCCCGCCGCCGATTCCTATTTGATATGCCACCACCAGCCCGAACAACAGGCTGAGCACTCCGGACGCGAGCCCTAGCCTGCGCGCGAACGTCTTGTTCCCCCGGCCTACCAGATGGAGAGCTGAGGCAATGCTCATGGTGATCAACATCATTCCGGCTACGGTTCCCACGCCGAAAATCATAAGATACGCCACGGCCCAGCGCGCATTGCGGATGGTGGTGAGCACCAGCAGGGCTACCGCCGCTGAACCCGCCAGTCCATGAACCAGGCCAATCACAAGAGGCCGGACCTGCTGGTATAGCCCAATGTTTCCAAAAATTCTGTCGAGCACGGTCACGGGCGTGCGGCCAGGATCATGCGGGTGGGTGTCCGGCGAGTGCCCGTGCGGATGGGTGTGGATGTAATCTCCATGGCTGTGGGCGTGCGAATGAACGACTTCCGGTTCACCGTGATCTTGTGGCTTGAGCCCCGCGGGGAGAGTTCGAACGAAGCTGGAGATATTCATCAGCCCGAGGATGACCAGCATCAGGCCGACAGAAAATTCCATACTCAAGCCGACCCGAGTGGGAATTACGACCCCAAACAGAATGATGAGCGAGCCGACAAAGAGAATGGTCAACGTGTGGCCGATGCCCCAGAACATTCCCGTCCATGCCGCGCGCGTGATCTTTCGCTGTTGAGTAACAATTGTGCTTACGGCGATCACGTGGTCTGCATCGGTGGCGTGCCGCATGCCAAGGAAGAAGCCCATGGCCAGAATGGAAAGCAGGCTGATCACGGTCTGCTCTCCGCATGAGCGGTGGACTTCGATTCGGCAAGGTGAACAAGATAATTAAGGTATTCCTGCAGACCAAAGCCGGATTTGGCGGAGACCTTCAGGATCGTCATGCCGGGGCGCACAGCCTGAATGTTGGCGATGGCCGCGTGCTCGTCGAATTCTACTGCTTCCGCAAGATCCATTTTCGTGATCACGGCTACATCGGCGCTGTTGAAGATGGTGGGATATTTGAGCGGCTTGTCTTCGCCTTCGGTCACAGACATCAGCACCAATCGAAGGTCCTCGCCGAGATCGTAAGATGAGGGGCAGACGAGATTGCCGACGTTCTCAATAAAGAGAAAGTCGAGATTTGTGGTGTCCCAACCTGACAAAGCGCTTTGTACCATCGCGGCTTCCAGGTGGCACAGCGTACCGGTGGTAATCTGCTTCACGGGCGCACCGCTGCGCGCCAGCCGCATCGCGTCGTTCTCTGTGGCCAGATCGCCGACCAGCGCGGCCACTCGATATCGGTCCCGTAACAGCGTGAGGGTCTTCTCAAGGAATGTTGTCTTGCCCGCGCCGGGGCTGGAGACCAGGCTGACAACAAATACGCCTTCGTTCTGGAATCTCTCCCGCAGCGAACGGGCGATCACGTCATTCTGCTTCAGTACATTTTTTCGGACTTCCACCAGGCGGGGCGTACTCATTCTTCTATCTCCAGGGCGCTCACTTCCAGCTCTTTTCCGTGGACGACAGCGGCGGAGGGCGTACCGCACACAGGGCAGGCGAACCACTGCATGGAGCTAAGCACTCGCGGCGCATTGCATGTTCCGCAGAATATCTCCACCGGCACTTCTTCCACGCGCAGCTCTGAACCTTCCAGCAGCGTGCCCGACGAGGCCATGCTATAACACGATAACAGAGCGTCTTTGACCACGCCGGCGAGCTGGCCGAGCCGCAAATGTACAGCCACAACCCTGCCGTGGCGTTGCGTGGCTTCTTCCTCGGCCATATCAACAATGCTCATCGCGATGGAAAGCTCATGCACTCCGCTCAACTCCTTGCTGCCTCAGCAAATGCTGCGAGAGTAGCCTGCCCGAGGCTGATGCCCCCGTCATTCGCCGGGACTGCATGATTGGTCCAGATCTGTATGGCCTGGGCCGACAGCGCCAATTTCATATCGTTCAACAGCAGGTCGTTCTGAAAAACTCCTCCCGAGAGGACGATGGTGTTCAGTCTCAAGCGATCAGAGAGTATCGAGATGGCGTTACAGAGCCCATGCGCCACGCCGCGCTGAAAGGCGCGAGCAATGTCTTTAGGATCGCGGCCCCTAATTCGGTCACGGATTATCGCTTGGAGCAGAGGCCGGAAATCCAGTTCATTTCCAATGAAGGGGAACGGATATGCCTGCTCACACTGTGAACACGTTGCCACTTGCTCCAGCCACATCGCTGCCTGGCCTTCATAGCTGACGGAACGCGTGAATCCGAGGAGCGCGGCGGCGCTGTCAAAAAGCCTGCCCAGTGACGTGGTAGTGAAACAGCGCAGGTTTTTGCGGACAAGCTGTAACGCATCCCGGTAGCGAAGACCGAACAGGAACGGCGCGACCGTGAGATCAGGCAGATCATCTATCTGAGCCAGAAATCCTGCTGCGGCCTGTACGGGATATTCCGCGGCTGCGTCGCCGCCGGGGAGAACTGCCGGACGGAGATGCGCAATGCGTTCAAATCCGGTCGTTAAGCTGCCGGCGAAAAATTCACCGCCCCAGATGGTCCCATCGTCGCCATAACCAGTGCCATCGCAGCTCACGCCCAACACCGGAGTGTCCCACGCTTGATGCTCCGCCAACACTGAGGCGATGTGGGCGCGATGGTGTTGGATTGCGAGCGGCTTCGAGCGCGACAGTTGCAGAGTACTTACGTGTGTTGTGGAGCGGTACTGCGGATGCAGATCATGGGCGATGAGCAGATCACTCCAGCGCACGTCATACATAGTGACCAGATCGCGAATTGTCTCTTCAAACGCGTGAAAGGCCTGGTAATGCTCCAGATCGCCGATGTGCTGGCTTACAAAGGCTTGTCCCTCTACAACCAGCGTGATCGTATTTTTGAGATCGGCCCCCAACGCCAGAATTGACCCGCTGCTGGGCAGCTTCACCACCGCGCCCGGAGCATAGCCCCGGGCGCGACGCAAAATCGCCTGACCGAAAGCTCCTACGCGCGCCACTGAATCATCTACCCGGCGGGCGATTGGCCGCTCACCGATGAGAAAGGCATCGGCAATTCCGGAAAGACGCTCGAGCGCGTCGCCATCGTCATACGCAATCGGCTCGCTTGAACGATTTGCGGAGGTCATCACCAGCACGTCGGGAGCTCCGGCCGCAAAGAGAAGATGGTGAAGCGGCGTATAGGCCAGCATCACTCCAAGCTCACTCGTATCCGGCGCGATCTGAGACAGTTCAGTTCGAGCCGGTGCCAGCACAATGGGACGCGCTGTAGAGCTGATCAAAGTTTCAGCTTCAGACGACAGTTTGACCAGCTTACGCGCCTGTTCAAGGTTTTCGACCATCACCGCGAACGGCTTCTCTTTGCGATACTTGCGCTCCCGCATTGCGGTTACGGCATCCACGTTTCGCGCATCGGACGCAAGGTGGTATCCGCCAAGGCCTTTAACGGCAAGAATCTTCCCTTCGCGCAAAAGTTCGACTGCCTGGTGGATAACTTCACTCTGATCGCGCATCGTGCTGTCGCCTTCACGCAAATAAAACTGCGGTCCGCAGGCAGAGCAAGCGACCGGCTGCGCGTGAAAGCGGCGGTTGGTAGGATCGTGATATTCACGATCGCAATACCCATCGAGCGGCCAGTGCTTCATGGTCGTGTTCGGTCGGTCGTAGGGCAGCTTTTCTATCACCGTGTATCGCGGACCGCAGTTGGTGCAGTTAATATACGGATACTCAAATCGGCGGTCACTCGGATCAAACAGCTCACTCAAGCAGTCATCGCAAACGGGCAAGTCCGGTGAGATGCGGACAGTTGGCTGGCTGAGGCGTTGGCTTTCGCGGATCTTAAAATCTTCAAAACCCTGCGGTTGCGCGGGTGCGACTTCAATTTCGGCAATGGTGGCGGCGGGCGGCGGCTTCATCCTGAGGTCGCGGACAAAGGCAGCCAGGCCCTTCTCGGGGCCCTCTACAAAAATCTCCACGCCCTGTTCGCCATTCAACACCCATCCGGCGAGCGTATTATCCTGCGCGAGACGATAGACAAATGGCCGAAACCCTACACCCTGCACAATCCCACGCACGCGAATGCTGCAAGCTGCCGCCATCGTTATCTCTCCACCATACAGCCGCGTCCACGAAAGCCGACTTCGAGTATTTTTCCATCCTCCACCAGAACGGGTATGGTGCGGACGCCGGGGGCGATGCTGCGCAAGCGGCTGCGGGCCTCAGTATCGGCCTCAACGTCGTATTCCACGAACTCGCGACGGCCAAATTCCAGCCACTCGCGCATTTCCGTGGTGTAAGGGCACCGGGCGGCGCCAAATAATTCAAGCTTCGCCACGGCGGAGCACCTCGAACGCCCCGCGCATTACGTGATACACAGAGGCCTGCACCTCTTGAATGCGCGGAATGTAGTCAGAGTGGATGACAATGGGGAAGTCAACCAGTCCGCGGCGTACGATCTCGCCGCCATCGTAACCAAGCAGGGCAACGGTCAGCAGGCCGCGCTTGCGCGCCTCTTCGAGGGCCATGATCACGTTCTTCGATCCGCCACTGGTAGAGATGCCTATAGCGACATCCTCAGGCCGCGCTTGCGCCACCAGTTGGCGCAAGAAGATCACTTCTGTGCCTACGTCGTTGGCAACGGCTGTGATATTGGCCGGCTCCATCGCCAGGGAGACTGCGCCAACCGGCTGGTAGCCTTTGGGCGGCATGACGCAGTCAATTGCCCAGTCATTCGCATCTGTGGCGGAGCCGCCATTGCCGAAAAGGATCAGCTTTCCTCCGCGCTCGAAACGTTCATGGATTGCTTGCGCCGCATTGCCGATTTGTTCCGATTCCTCACGCGCCACTTGTTCCCGCAACCGGGCATCATCCCGGACCTTCATCTGGATGGAAGCGGCGACTTCCGCCGCAAGGTCGCGTGTGTCCTGCTTCTGCTGCCCGAGGAAGGGATAAAGGAATTCAGAAGCCCCCACGTCGTGCCCCAGTTCGCGATGCTCGAAGTAAACGTGCACCGTCTCCCAAAGCGTGTGATACAGGATCTCAATCAGCTCTTGATGAATGAAGGGATCGTCGGTGGGCGGTTCAAGCATGAATGAACCTAGACCGCCGGGAAGAGCAAAGGTCATTGCATTGTTTTGGTGCGCGGACGCAAGAGCAGCTGCAACTTCCGGATCGCCCTGCGGCGGGCCGAATCCCATCACCATGTCTTCCGGCCGCAGAATCGTTTCCATCCAGGCGCGAAAGACCGGCGACAGATCAAGCGCGGGCAGAGCTCGTTTACCCACGATCACCGGATGCACGAACTCTACTGAGACGTGCTGGGCATCTGTGGCATAGGGCCCACGTCCAAAGGCGAGCAGCCGTCCGCCACGAAGGAAACGCTCAGACATTTCCCGGCATGCCATTGCAAGGCGCTGCGCTTCGCGCGAGAAAAAATCTTCGAAGATCTGGTTGCGAGTGAGCAGCCGCTCCTGAATATGAAGTGCCAGCTTCGAAGTCGTAATCATAATGAACTAACAAATCCGCGGCAGGGGATCGCCCACCAGCATATCGATGATCCGGCTGCCTCCATAGCGTGTATTGACCAGCACGCATCCAGCAGGTTTTTCCCGGACCGCGCCGATGATCCTAGCCTCTTCGCCGCCCGGCGTAGAAGCCAGCGCATTGAGAGCGGCCTGCTCGTATTCGGGAGAAACCACGGCCAGAAACTGTCCTTCATTGGCGATGTGCAGAGGATCCAGACCGAGCAGTTCGCAAGCTCCGCGAACGGCATCGCGGGTCGGAATCAACTCTTCATCCAGAGCAATACTCAGACCGCAATCGCGCGCCAGTTCGTTCAGAGAAGTGGCTACACCACCTCGGGTAGGATCGCGCATCCAGCGGATACCGGGAGCGGCCGCAGACGCCAGGGCCTCCACCAATGGGAAGACGCATCGAGTGTCGGAATTGAGATCGGCTTCGAAATCCAGTTCGCCACGGGCGAGCAGAATCGTTATGCCGTGATCGCCGATGGGTCCGGAAAGAATGATCTTGTCGCCAGGCCGAACCGACGCGGGATCGACGTGAACACCAGAAAGCAGTTGCCCAATTCCGGTGGTGCTGATGTACATCTTGTCGGCCTTGCCGTGTTCCACAACCTTCGTATCGCCACCGACAATGGGAACGCCTGCGCGCTGCGCAGCTTCCGCCATCGCGCGTACTTCCGCTTCGAGAATGGAAGTCGGCAATCCCTCTTCGAGCACGAAAGTCGTCACAATCGCCTGGCCGCGCGCGCCGGATACCGCAAGATCGTTCATGGTGCCGTTTACGGCGAGTTCGCCAATTGACCCTCCGGCAAATTGCAGCGGTTTCACTACGAACACGTCGGTGGTGATGGCCATGTCTGTGCCGTTAATGTGTACCTGAGCAGCGTCTGCCAACGACTGTGGAGTCGCAGGCGAGAGAAGAGGAACAAAGAGGCCTTCCACCAAACGGCGGCTCGCTTTGCCTCCAGCCCC
The DNA here is from genome assembly GCA_035553195.1 of Candidatus Acidiferrales bacterium. Lineage (GTDB taxonomy): Bacteria > Acidobacteriota > Terriglobia > Terriglobales > Acidobacteriaceae > Angelobacter. Next base: position 4,163 of record DATNDP010000249.1, on the reverse strand, counting down.
GTGCGCCATCTCAATCTGCGGATCGCGAAAGCGAATTGCAGGTGAGGCGTTCTCTGTGGCTGGCCTGCCTTGTTCTATGCCACCGGTTGAATGCTGCTCACCAGTTCCTTGCGATGCTGGTAACTGTGATACGCTGCGCATGACCCCTCTGTGGAAACCATAAGCGCGCCAATCGGATGTTCCGGCGTGCACTCGCGTCCGAACAACTTGCACTGAGCCGGCTTGAGCACGCCTTTGAGCACCTCGCCGCACTGGGCGGCACGTGGATCCGTTACCCGAACACCGGGAACGGTGAAGCGGCGCTCGGCATCCCACTCGGCGTAGCTTTCGCGCAAACGCAGGGCCGACTGAGAGATAAAACCGAGGCCACGCCATTCGAAATAGGGCCGCAGTTCAAAGACTTCGGCCATGGCACGCAGAGCTGCTCGATTGCCTTCCCACGGCACCACGCGTTTGTACTGGTTTTCAACCTTTGCCTCACCCCCGCGCAACTGGCGCAGGATCATCACAATTGATTGCAGCAGATCCAGCGGCTCAAATCCTGAGACCACAATGGGTTTGTGCTCATTCGCAGCAATCCACTCGTAAGGGCGGCAACCGATCACCGTGGACACATGGCCCGGACCGATGAACGCATCCAGCCGCATATCCGGGGAATCGAGGATCGCGCGTATCCCGGGAATGATGGTTACGTGGTTGCAAAATACAGAAAAGTTCGTGATTCGTTCAGCCTTGGCCCGCATGAGTGTCAAAGCCGTAGATGGGGCGGTGGTCTCAAAGCCGATGGCAAAAAACATCACGTGCTTGTCCGGGTTGCTGCGCGCCAGTTTGAGTGCGTCTGAAGGTGAGTAAACAATCCGCACCTCCATGCCACGCGCCTTATGCTCCAGCGGACTGCCGTTTGTTCCGGGCACGCGCATCATGTCGCCGAAAGCCGTGAAGATTACGCTCTGGTCTTGCGCAATGGCAAGCCCGTCGTCGATCCTTCCCATGGGAAGCACGCATACCGGGCAGCCGGGGCCGTGAATCAACTCTATATTCGAAGGCAACAGGTCTTTAAGGCCGAAGCGGTAGATGGCGTGAGTGTGGCCGCCGCACACTTCCATGAACCGATAATGCCGGCCCGGATCGTTGAGCCTGCGTATTTCCTCGGCCGTCTTGCCGATAATCTCAGGGTCGCGAAACTCGTCAACGAATCGCATTGGGCTCTCTCCGATTGAGGCTTGCGACGGAGTCAATTTCGCAAATCAGTTTGGTTTCTCCTGGGCCGCAGATTCGCCTTCCCCCAAGCCGTAGCCACGAACCTCTTGCATGGCCTGTTCGGCTTCGCCCAGCATGGCCAGGGTGCGCATCTGATCGAGAGCGTCGGCTTCGCTGATCTTTGACATGGCAAACCCTACATGGATCAGCACCCACTCTCCTGCCTTCGGCATATCATCCTGGAGCAAGCCGAGGTCGACCTTACGGCGGACACCCGCCACCTCAACGGTTCCCAGGGTTGGCGAACCTTGAATCACCTCAACGATTTTTCCCGGGATGGCCAGGCACATGCTCTACTCCGGTCAGAAAAATGGTGTTTCAGCTTCCCCAAAGACTTCTGGCTTGATTCGTAGCGAGGTGAGCTGATACAGCGAAGCCGCAGCACCATGCCTCGCTCTCCATTAGGTTACATCTCTTTGGGAAATGATGTGTTCACGTCTTCCATTCGCTTGGATGCAAGAAGCCTCCGGAGGGCCGCTGCAAATGGCAATTTGTTGAGTCGTCAACGACGCGCTTCCCACAGTGCATCCAATCGCCGTTCGCCGAAGGGCTGCCGTCTTGCGGGTTAGACCGGCAGCCCCTGCCACGACGGCCGCGCATGAGCAGCAGCAGTCGTAACCTTTTAATCTTGCTTTTGGCAAGAAGACTCGGTTAGTTGTATTTAAGGTGAACAGCTTAGGGTGGGATCAGCATAAACCATTTTTGTGTGAGGTTTTCCTAATTAAATCTACTTAGAACCAAGTTTGGTGCATGCTGATCCGGTCACATTGCACAAATGGTCGTGCAAATTACACACGAACTCGGCTATCGAGACCGTTAGTGCCGTCGTTCGGCCAACAGATCGATGATCGCTCCGAGACGCTCGTCCGTATGCTGCGCGAGGGCGCTGTTCTTATGGCTCATAAGAATCAGTTTGATGGAGACCAGAAAAACGCCGGTTTCCAGCAGCAGATCGTGGGTAAGGCCCTTGATGAAAAGAGCAACGAGGAAGAGCACGAACGTTAAAACCACGACAACAATCGACCAGGGATCAAAGTGTTTGCGTAACGATTTCAGCATGCCAGATTTTCCCCTCGACAACGTTCTTTATTGGACGGGCTGCCCTGACAGCTTTATCTTTACATGATCTCGTGGAGGAGACGATGATCCGGCCATCGTTGACCGCAATCTTTCCTTTCCTGCTGTTCTGGAGCAGCGTTCCGGTTTGTGCGCAAGCGCCGGCGCAGAACGCTGGTATTTATCGGGTGAACGTGCAACTCGTCAGCGTGGATGCACAGGTCCTGGAGAAGAAGACGGGCTACGCGGTCTCCGGGCTTACGGCGGATGATTTTCAGATTTATGAAGATAAAGTGCCACAACAGATCAGCTCATTCAGCCAGGATGAGTTGCCTCTCTCAGTGGTGCTTCTGTTTGACCTGACTGACAGTGTGCGTCCGGTGCTGAAACCGCTGGCAGAAGGTGCGCTCGACGCCCTGAGCCACCTGAAGCCGCAGGACGAAGTGGCGGTGATGACATACTCAGCGACCGCCCGGGTGATTCAGGACTTCACCACTGACCGGCATCTGGCTGCCGCGGCGATCAAAAAAGCGAGCGCCATGGAGAGCGGCGAAGCGGCTTTCTTCAACGAAGGGATTTACCAGGCCGCGGCCTATCTGGAGAAATCAGGAAACCACCTCAATCGGCGCGTGATCATCTGGCTGACGGATGACATTCCCAATTACCCGTCCGACGAGGTGAAGGCTCGCTATGGACGTAGTTTGGGAAAGAAGAAACTGCACACCGAAAAGGAAGCCATGCAAGAGCTGCTGCGCTCGGGCACGGTGGTTTGTACGCTGCTGGAAACCAGCGACATTTCCGACAGTGAGTTTTCACTGCGTATGTCCAAAGCAGGGGAAACCATGCTCAACAAAATGCTTTATCCTCCCGGCGATGTGCACAACTATGCCCGCGCTACAGGAGGCCAGGTTGTTGAGCCAAGCCGCAAGCATATTGACCAACGGCTTGCTTCCCTGATTGATGACATCCGCATGCGATACACACTTGCATATCATCCCGTTGTGAAAAAGCCCAAAGGAAAGTTCTGCAAAATCGAGGTGAAGCTCTCTCCGGACGCCCGGAAGTCCCATGAAGGGGTCGTGATTGAAGCCCGAAAAGGCTATTATCGCTAGGTATCGGGCCGGATTATTCCTCCGCAACGGAGCTCAAGATCGCGGCTGAGTTCAGGCCGTCAGCAATCTCCGGAATAATTCCCAGTTGCACATAAATAGGATGGACCAGTTCGCGGATCCGACGCAGCCGCAACGCGAAGAGTCCCGCGCCCACAAGGCAGCATGCTCCGCCGATGGCCAGCGCCAGCGGAGCTCCGATGCGGGCGGCCAGCCACCCGGAAAAGAGGCTGCCGAACGGGGCCATGCCTACGATCGAGACAGTGTAGTAGCTCATCACGCGGCCGCGCTTATCGTCTGGTGTGATTGTTTGCAGGATAGTGTTGCTGGAGGCCATTTGCTGCATCATTCCCAATCCGACCACGAACATAAGGATGTAAGAGAGCCACAGCCACCGTGAAAAAGAGAAAGCTACCAGCCCAGCACCGAAGGCCGCGGCGGCGACCGGAATCACGCGGCCGAGGCCAAGCACGCTTTTTCTGGCGGCAAGAATCACTGCGCCGGTAAGCGCACCCACTCCAGTAAAGCCCATAAGAAATCCCAGTGTGTGCGCTCCACCGTGGAGGATGTTTCCAGCGAAAATCGGCATCAACACCATGTACGGCATTCCCATCAGGCTGGCGATTGCGAGCAGCAGCATGACATCACGCACTGGAGCAAAGCCGGAGACGTACTGCCAACCTTCCTTCAGATCGGCGAGCGTATTCTTGCGCGAGCGGGAGCTTGCGACCATGGCAA
>DATNDP010000248.1:0-37013 GCA_035553195.1 Candidatus Acidiferrales bacterium | reverse complement strand
AAATAGATGAACATGCCGATAATCAGCCAGCCAATGAGCCGGTACCAGGTTGCCGCCGGCAGGCTCGCCATCAAATAGAAGGCAACTACCATCCCAAGGATTGGAACAACGGGCACCCATGGAGTTTTGAATGGGCGGGGCAGGTCAGGCCGCCGGCGCCGCAGTATCCATACACCAGCGCACACAATCACGAACGCCAGCAGCGTTCCGATACTCACCAACTTGCTCAGATCCGCAATTGGAATCACAGCGCCGAAGATGGCGACAAAGAACCCCATCACAATATTCGAAATCCAGGGGGTACGGAAACGCGGGTGAATGGCGCTGGCCCATTTCCATAACAGGCCGTCGCGCGACATGGAATAGAACACGCGCGATTGCCCGAGTAACATCACCAGCATGACGGTACCCAATCCAAAGATTGCTCCGATTTTCACCAGGAAGCTGCCCCAACTGATTCCGGCAACGTCGATTCCGACCGCGACAGGATCAGGAACGCTCAGCTTCGTGTAGGAAACCATGCCAGTCAGGAGGCCTGCCACAAGGATGTACAGGATGGTGCAGATCACCAGAGATCCCAGTATGCCGATGGGCATATCTTTCTGCGGGTTCTTTGCTTCCTGTGCCGCGGTGGAAACGGCGTCGAACCCGATATAGGCAAAGAACACAACCGCCGCCCCTGTGGCTATACCGGAAAAGCCAAATTTGCCGTACTCACCTGTGTTACGCGGGATAAACGGATGCCAGTTCGCCGCCGCGATCGCCGGATGTTTGAGCAGATAGACAGCCGCTATCGCGATAAAGAGGAGAACGATTGCAACCTTCACGATAACGATTGCTGTATTCAGGTTCGCCGATTCCTTGATGCCGATGACCAGAACGAAAGTGACCAGCGCGATGATCAGGAACGCCACCAGATTAAAGAGCGCTGTTCGAACTTCCAGGCCGGACACATTCACCCCGGCGGGAAGCGTTGCAACATCTGTCCAGCGGCCCTGATAAAGCGCAAACTTCTGCCCGTAAGTGCCGATGAACTGGGGGGGAATGTGAATGCCACGGTCCTGAAGGAAGCTGACAAAGTATCCCGCCCAGCCGGAAGCGACCGTCGCGGCACCAAACGCATATTCGAGCACCAGGTCCCATCCGATGATCCACGCAAAGATTTCACCCAGCGTCGCATAGCCGTAGGTGTAAGCAGAGCCCGCGATGGGAATGAGGGAAGCAAATTCCGCGTAACACAGGCCCGCGAACGCGCAAGCGATGCCGGCCAGCACGAAGGAAAGCACAATCGCCGGCCCCGCATTGTCGGCTGCCGCCTGGCCCGTTAGCACGAAGATGCCCGCGCCAATGATAGCGCCAATGCCGAGCGACACCAGGTTCAAAGGACCCAGAGCGCGTTTCAGAGTGTGCTCGCCCGCTTCGGCTGCTTCAGCACGGATCGAATCCAGTGATTTCGTTGCCAATAAATTGGCCATTCAGGATTTCCCCCTTTTGAGGTTCAGGCCTGCGCTGCAGCCGTCCGGCGCGACCATATCAGGTACACCGGAATCCCCAGCAGCACAATAATCAGACCGGGCCATGTGTATTGCGGTTTATAGCGCAATAATACGACATCGATGAATAAAGCCATCACAATATAAATGGCTGGAAGAACCGGATAGCCGATGGCGCGGTACGGCCGCTCCGCGTTTGGCGCCGTACGCCTTAAAACAAAAATGCTGCCGATGGTCAGGATGTAGAAAACCAGCACAGCGAAAATGATGTAATCCAGCAACTGGCCGTACGTTCCAGAGAGGCAGAGAATGCACGTCCAGATACCTTGAACAATCAGCGCATTTTTCGGAGTGCGATATTTTGGGTGAAGTTCGGCATTGGACTTGAAAAAGAGCTTGTCCTTGGCCATGGCGTAATAAACGCGCGCTCCTGACAAGATGAGCCCGTTGCAGCAGCCAAAGGTCGAAATCAGGATGGCTATGGCCATCAGAGCAGCGCCGCTCGAATGGAACATCTGCTGCAAAGCCAGGGTGCCAACGCGGTCCGCAGCCGCCGTCTTGATGGCATCCAGAGGCAGCACGCTCAAGTAGATGAAGTTCACGGCAATGTAAAGCGTAATGACAATGCCTGTACCCAGAGCCAATGAAAGCGGCAGATTGCGTTTAGGGTTCTGGACTTCTCCCGCCGTGAAGGTCACGTTGTTCCAGGCATCGGCTGAAAACAATGAGCCAACCTGCGCGACGGCAAGGATCGTCAGCACGCCCACAAACGGTCCGGCCAGGGTACCTGTGGCAGAATGCAGCGCTCCGGAGTGCCAGAAATTGCCGAAGTTCGCTGCAATGGCCTCGGCATTACGGCCAACGAAAATTCCCGCCAGCACCAGACCCAGCAGTGCCGCAACTTTGGCGATGGTGAAGATGTTCTGAACAATTGCGCCGGTTCGGATGCCAAAAATATTGACGAAAGTCAGGACTATGACAATCACGATTCCGCAGAGATTCTGGGTGTTCAGGCCTACATCCATGTTGCCCAAAACCATTGGCCCTAGGTGAATCGGAGGCACTTTGGCAATATGCCAGATCCAATTGTCAGCCGAGATCGAGCCCCAGAAGAAGCCGAGGAACTTGCCGAACGCGACACCTACCGCCGCTATGGTTCCGGTCTGAATTACAAGGAAAAGCGTCCAGCCATAGAGGAATCCCCAGAGCGGACCCAGAGCTTCGCGCAGGTAAACATATTGTCCCCCAGCGCGGGGCATCATCGCCGCCAGTTCGCCATAAGAAAGCGCGCCGACAATGGTCATGAATCCGGTGACCACCCAGGCCATAATCAACAGCCCCGGTGAATTGACTTCGCGCGCAATTTCCGCCGAGACAATGAAGATGCCGGACCCGATCATGGATCCCATAACCAGAGTGGTGGCACTTGTCAGGCCTAAGCCTTTGACGAATTCACCGACTCCGGCGGCGCCCGGCTGTGCAGCGTTCGAGCGGACTTCTGCTGATGTAGACATGTGTGTTCTGTATGTTTTACCCCAAAATGCGGAGAAAATCTGCAACTGCTTTGGCCGGCGACTCAAGAAGATCAGAGATTACGGCCACTGCATCTGCTCCCGCCTGCTTTACCTGGGCGCAGTTGGCTCTGGTAATTCCTCCGATGGCCACCAGCGGCTTTGACGTTGCGCGGCGTGCCTGTTTTACACCATCCAGCCCGATCACGGGATCGGGATTTGCCTTAGAGGACGTAGGAAACACCGGACCCACAGCTAAGTAGTCGATGGGCAGAGAATCGGCCTCTCTGGCCTGCTGCGGGTTATGAGTAGAGAACCCGAGCCAGAGTTGAGGCTGTGCTGCTGCGAGGAAGATACGTCGTGCCGCGTCTGGACTCAGGTCATCCTGACCCAGGTGGACGCCATCGGCCTCAGCTGCCAGACACAGATCAGGGTAATCATTCATGATCAGTGTTGCGCGATTGCGCGTAATGCGGCGAAGCTCGCGCCCGACGCTCAGCACGCGGTGGGGCGGAGAAACCTTGTCGCGATACTGAACGAGGGTAGCGCCGGAATCCATCAGCTCGCGGGCGAATCGCAGGATTGTAGCTACGGGATCCGGCTGTGCGGCGAAGCAGGAGAAATCGATGATGGGGTAGAACTGGGGAAGCTTCATCGCCTGGGGGAGCAAAAACCTACCACGGAGACACGGACGCACGGAGGGCCCAAAAAATGAGTTCTCCATGTCCTTCGCACCTCTCTCGAAGACCGGACCGGGAGCCACGAAGCCCTACTACGCACGAAAGGCCGAACGCCGCAAGGCGCGGAAGAAAGTAGTCCAGTCCCTTCCCGAGTCGCGCGCAGCGCGATGAGGGATAAGGGCTGGGTAGACAGAGCATCAGACCAACACCACACTGCCGTAGGACCGGGGTCCCCGGCAAACCCGGGGTTGGTTTGCTGGGGTGGAGATCGGAGCGGAGACGAACGGCGGAGCGACATCAAAAAGCATTTTCATGATCGTTTGGGCCCGTCGCTCACGATGCCTCCGCGGTGGATTTGCTTTAAGCACCCACTGGTACCTCCTGGCGCCGCTCCTCCTGCAACCTCGCCAGGAACCGCTCCATGTACTTGGTATCGAAGTTGCCGGCCTGGAAATCAGGATCGGCAAGAATACGCCTGTGCAGAGGAATCGTGGTGTGTATGCCCTCTACGATGAACATCTCCAGCGCGCGACGCATGCGCATGATCGCCTCAGAACGGTCTTTACCATGGCTAATCAGTTTGGCAATGAGCGAATCGTAATACGGTGGAATCACGCCTTCAGCATAAGCGGCTGTGTCCACGCGAATCCCAAGCCCGCCGGGCGTGTGAAACGTCTTGATCTTCCCTGCTGAAGGAGTGAACTTTTCCGGATGTTCGGCATTGATGCGGCACTCAATGGCGTGTCCGCGCTGCCCTTTCCGGTCCAACCTGGGAATAATTTCAACCATCTTCCCGCCAGCCGCGAGCAGGATTTGCGCCTTTACCAGATCGATGCCGGTAACCAGCTCCGTCACCGGATGCTCCACCTGAATACGGGTATTCATCTCGATGAAATGGAGGCTGCGGTCTTCATCCATGAGGAACTCAACCGTACCAGCATTCACATAGCCGATCTGCGAGAGGCACTCGGATAGCTTTTTGCCAATTTGCTGGCGCAGCTCCTCACTGACCTGGGTCGAAGGCGACTCTTCCAGCAGTTTCTGGTGGCGGCGCTGGATGCTGCACTCGCGCTCGCCCAGGCTGATCACTTTCCCATAGTTGTCACCGAGCACCTGGAATTCGATATGGCGCGGACGCTCGATGAACTTCTCCATGTAGAGATTGCCGTTGCCGAAAGCCGCGGCCGCTTCCTGTTGCGCGGAGTTGAAGAAGTTCTCGAGTTCTTCCTCTTTTCGTATCACGCGCATGCCGCGCCCGCCGCCCCCGGCGGAAGCTTTGACGATGACCGGATAACCGATCTCCTTTGCCCATTCGCGCGCCTCGTCAGCATTGGCAATTACGCCCTCCGACCCGGGAAGAATGGGCACGTTGGCCTGCTTCATGGCCATGCGAGCTTTTTCCTTCTCTCCCATGAGCCGGATTACGTCGGGCGGTGGGCCGATGAATTTGATGTGGCTGGTCTCGCAGACCTCGGCGAAGTTGGCGTTTTCGCTCAGCAGGCCATAGCCGGGATGAATGGCGTCCACGCCGGTAATTTCCGCCGCACTAATGACGGCCGGGATGTTGAGATAGCTTTCGGCGGAGCGTGGCGGGCCAATGCAGACCGCCTCATCGGCAAACCGAACATGGAGGGAATTGCGGTCCGCATCGGAGTAAACCGCAACCGTCTTGATACCCAGCTCTTTACAGGCGCAGATCACCCGCAAAGCAATTTCACCGCGATTGGCAATCAGGATTTTCTTGAACATTCTTCTTTGTCGCTTGGCCCCGGGACGCAGGAGCATTTCGCACGACTGAACGCAACGTGCCTGTTCTGCTATTTCTTGGGTCGAATGGAGAAGAGCGGCTGGCCATACTCCACCGGCTTGCCATTGGCGGCAAGAATTTTGACGATCTCCCCAGTCATATCCGACTCGATCTCGTTCATCAGCTTCATGGCTTCTATGATGCACAAAACCTGTCCGGCCTGGACGTGATCGCCCGGCTTGATGAAAGGTGGTGCGCCGGGCGCCGGGGCCTCATAGAACGTCCCCACAATCGGCGACTTGACCAGGTGCAGCTCCTCTTCTGCTTCAGCCTTGGGCGCCTCTGGCGCGGCAGGAGGCATTGGCTGCGTCGCTGCGGCAGGCGGCGCCACCGAAGGCGAAATAGATGCAATTGCGGGGGCTGCAGCAATGGGTGCTATCACTGGGATCGGCTGAGCGTCGACCCCGCGCTTGATCCTGACCTTTACGTCGCCTCGCTCCAGTTCAAATTCGGAGATATCTTTTTCGATCAGAAACTCGATTAGCTCTTTCAGCTCTTTTTGGTTCATGAAGGTTTATTGATCTCCGGGAAGCTCACAGCGTGATCAGGTCTTTGGTTGTGGGTGTCAGCACTTCGTAACCCGACTCGGTCACCAGAACCATGTCTTCAATCCGTACCCCGCCCTGGTCAGGAATATAGATGCCCGGTTCAATTGTAATCACCATCCCTGGGGCAAGCTTCTGTGTCTGACCTTTGGCCAAGCGCGGCGATTCATGTACTTCGATTCCCACTCCGTGCCCTGTGGAGTGGGTGAAATACGCATCATAGCCCGCTTTTTTCAGCACTTCCCGCCCCGCTCGGTCCACTTCTCCTGTTTCAACCCCCGGCCGCACCGCAGCAATGGAGGCCGCCTGAGCAGTCTTTACAGCTTCATACATGCGGCGGTGTTCTTCGGAGACAGAACCCACATAGACGGTGCGGGTCATATCTGAGCAATAACCGGCGAGTATAACACCGTAATCCAGGATTATAAATCCGCGGTGGGGCACAGCCTGGGTCGAAGCCCGCCCATGCGGCAAGGCAGAGCGCGCTCCCGAAGCGACTATCGTGTCAAAAGACATGCCATCCGCGCCGGCTTTCCGCGCCTCTAATTCCAGCTCTCCTGCAATGGCCACTTCGGCTACTCCGGGCCGAACCGTGGCCAGTGCGCGCGGAAACAGATCGGCAGCAAGAGCAACTGCGGCCCGGATCCGCGCAATTTCATCAGCGTCTTTGACTGCCCGAAGCTGTTCCACCATGCCCGGAACGGGCCTGAGTTTGATTCCCGCGCCGGCTCTTCCATGGCTGCGAAGACAGTGCCTGATCTGCTGGTACAAGCTGTACGGCAGGTGGTCCGACTCAAAGCTCAGTTTGCGAATCCTGTTCTTCACCACCGCAGCGCAGGTTTCCTTCAGAGCGGCTGCCTTTGTGATGACCACCCGTGCGCCTTTGACTTCGCTTTTTGCCTGTTGGGTGTATCGACCGTCAGTAAAGAACGTCAACCTGGGGCTGCGGCCATGCGCGCCAGCCTGGAAAAGCAGGATTCCGGCGCTGCCGGTAAAGCCGCAAAGATAATAGATGTTGGGCAGGTGCGTCACCAGTAGAGCTTCCATGTGGGCCCAACGCAGATCTTCGGCCAGACGCTTTTGACGAAGTAAATAGCTCATCAGCCAATATGGTAGCAGCCGGCTCAACAAACCGGCTCAGACGCGTTCATGCGGTACCGCTGCGCCGATTCAGGGCTTGTCCGGCGCCAAAGCTTCGTCATCATAAAAGCCCCCGGCTTTATCAGCCGGGGGCGGTGAGGAGCGCAGAGGTTGGGGAGGCAGCCTGGTATCCGGTTAAGTTTGAATGATCTTCGGAGTGATAAAGAAGATCAGCTCCTGCGTCTGCGTATTCACGGTCTGATGTTTGAACAGGTTGCCCAAAACCGGGATGCTTCCCAGCAATGGCACCTGAGCAATGGCAAGGTTGTTTTGCGTCTGCACAACGCCGCCAATCACCACAGTTCCGCCATCGGTAACCAGTACCTGCGTGGTGGCCTGTTGCGTGTTCAGCGTCGGGTTCAACTGCTGGCCAGTAACACGGGTGAAATCCGGAACGGTGTTCTCAACGTCCACGTTCAGGAAGATGGTGTTTTCCGCTGTGATCTGCGGAGTCACGCTCAGGCGCAGGAACGCGTCAATGTAAGTGACAGTCGGCGGGCCGCCCAATTGCTGATTCGTAACCACAGGAACGCGTGTGCCCTGCTTGATCAACGCCAGAATGTTGTTCTGTGTGACGATATGCGGCCGAGAGAGGATTTTGAGCAGGCCGCGGCTCTCCGCCATTGTCAGGATAAAATCCAGGCGGAAGTTGGAACTGACGTTCAAGATCTGGAAGCCGCTGCTTGGAGCGCTTGCTCCCAGGTCGTTGAAGAGCGGAATGGACTTGTCATCCTGCGAATTGTGAATGATGGTTGGCGGATTGTTGCCTACATCGATGGGGCTCTTGCCCACCGGTCCACCAATCGCATTGTTGCCAAAGCCGTAGCCGAACCCGAACTGCGTACCGATATCGCGCGCGAAGGTCCGGGTGGAAGCCACCACTCTGGCTTCGATTTCCACTTCCGGAGTCTTGCGGTCCAGAGTCTTCAACAACTCATCGATTTTCGGGAGCACACTGGGAATATCTTCGATGATCAGTGCATTGCTGCGCGGATCGGCGACGACGTCTCCTCTCGGAGAAAGGAATTTCTTGACGATCGTTACCGCATCTTTGGATTGGCCATAACTCAGATACCGCGTGATGGTCTTCTTGGGAACGGCCAGGGCCTGCGCTTCCTGTTGCGCGCGGCGCGCCTCCGCCTCAGTCTTCAGAGTCTCGAGCGTCGCGATGCGCAGCACGTTGCCCTGAAGTTGGCACTCAAGACCGTTGTTGTTGAGGACAATGGCCAACGCCTGGTCCCACGGCACATCGTCGAGCACGATGGTGACGCTGCCTTTGACAGCAGGGTCGAGCACCACGTTCAACCCGCTGATCTCATGGATTACGCGGAAGAAATCCTTGAGGTCCAGGTCTTTGAAGTTCATTCCAATCGGCTCGCCGGTATAGCGACCGCTGGTGCAATTGCTGACGGTGGGCTCCACGACGGCGGGCGCCGGAGCAGCCTGCTGTTGCTGCAGAGCGGCATTAATGGCCGCCGGCTGGGCGTTCAGGCTGGCGCTGGCTGGAAATGGAGGACGATTCACCGGCGCCACAGTCGGAACATCATGGGCGAACAGGGCGGCAGCACGGTCTGCGCGTGATGGCTCAGGCTCAACCAGCTTGGCCTCGCGCTCTTGCGCGTTGCCGGTCGGGGAGTCTTTCTTGGCCTCGAAAGTCGGGTTTACCATCACGAAGTTGCTTGCGGGAGCAGCGGCAGGTTTGGCGCTGGCCGCCGAAAGGACGGGCTGCGCGGCAGTCTTCTGATCGACTGCGGGCGCCGGCGCTGGCGTTTTATTGGCGTCCAGAACGGGAACTGCAGCAGGCGCCGCATTGCGATCATCGCGCAATCTGATAACGAGGTTATTGCCCTCGGGCACAACTTCAAAATCGCGCGACTGCGCTACATCAAGAACAATCCTGGTCGCCGGAGGGGCTGCCTGGAATCGCGCTGCACGAACGTCCTTGATGCCGTTGCTGTTCACCGCGATATCACGCGGGCGACCATCGAGGAGGGAATCGGGAATGTCCACCACGAAGCGATCCGGGCCCGTCAGCTTCATCGTGTGCGCCGTCATCGGCCCGCTGCCCGCGATTTCAATGCTGATTCCGCCGGCGTTCTGAGCCACAGAGACTTTGCGAACATGGGTCAGGTGCGGCTTGGATGGAGTGGGAGTGTTCGAGGCTTCAGCCTCAATAGCTTCCTTGGACGGCACCACCGCCGGAGCGCCGGTGAAATCCAGCTTCAGGCCGCCCTCAACATCACTCACTTTGACGTTGGCGCCGCGGACCAGCGAAATTTCCACCCGCGCAACTTCGCCGCCTTCCGGCGAACGATAGTTGACAATGCGATATGATCGCACTCCCGGCGCAAACACTGTATGGACCCGGGTATCAGGGTGCGCGAGCGAAACGCCTGCCAGGTCAACCAGCATCAAATTGTCGGTAGGACGATACTCGGTGTGAGTAAAAGGTCCGTTCGCAAGAATTGTTACGGTGCCGGTGTTCTCGTGGTTCTTCACCAGCACTCCCGAGAGTTGCGAAGCGGAAGCCGTTGCCATGGCTGCCATGGTCAACAGAGCGATTCCTAGCAGTTGTTTAAGCCTCATTATCCTTGTCTCCCCACGCAGCGGAAATCTTCCGCCGTACCGTGCGCGATCCCGCAACCAAATGGCACGAGCCGCTTACGAGCAAAACTTTTTTATGACGGCTATACTTCCCTACCCAAGAACCCTGCTCATAACCTTGCTTGTTGATGGAGCGTTATGTAGTCGGCCCCATCTTTTTCACTATCTCTTTTGCGCTTTCCCGGCCCAGAGCGTCCTTCACGTACTGGCGGAAAATAATCGAGTCGCTGGTGATTTTTTCCACGCTTCCGTTGAACACCTGGTCGTTCTCGCGCAATGTATACGTCCGGCGGTTGCTGGTGGAAACTACCGCCATCATCTTTCCGGTGATATCACGCACGGTGCCCTGAAGGATCAGTTCGGGGATGGCAAGACACCGTTTGCCACTCGTGCAACTCTGAGTGGAAGAGACTGCTCCGGCGCTGCGAATCGGACTCACAAAGGGATCGCGCCGTCCCGCCGAACCGATCAGGCGAGGCGCCGGTTTTTTTTCGGCGATTGATGGTCCAGCGGCTGTAAGTGTTGGTTTGGGCGCCGGTTCGGGCGGCCTGGTTGCTGTTTTGTTTGTGCTCTTTCTCGATGCACTGGACGCGCCCACTGCCCCCGATTTCGAGGGTGTTTTGGGCTTTACAGGGAGGACCCTTATTGGCGGCGCAGCCTTGTGGGCAGCGGCAGTGGCGGGCTTTGCAGTCACAGGCTTCGCCATCAAGGCCTTCTGTCCCTTTTTCTCCGGCAGAACTCCCGCCTTCACAGGCGGGTTCTTTACCTTGGCCATCGGCTGGGTTTTCACCGGGACGGCCTTCTGCGAAGCTTGAACTTTGTTTGTGCTGCCTGTTTTAGCCGCACTGTTGCTTGAGGTCTTTTTGGCCACCGCCGCAACTGGCTTATGCATGCCCGGTTTTACGTGAGCAGGCGCAGCCTTCTGCACTGCCTTTGGCATTGGTGAGGGCGCTGCCGCGGGGCGGCTCGGCGTTGCATTCTGAGCAACCGCAGCGGCGGCCATGAATCCTGCGAGTGCGCAAATCTGAATCAGCTTCATCTTCAATTCCCTTTTCCTTGCTCCTCAGACGCCCTTTTATTTCTTGGCCTTCGCCGCGGCTGGCGGCGCACCGGGGCGCCCCGGTTGGGCCGCCGCCGGGGTCTCCGGCTCATGGCTGAAGAATGTTGTGGCGGTGCAGCTGGCAACCACGGTTTCACCAGGGGCGTACTTGTACGAGCCTTTCACCTTGGCTGGTCCGGTGGTTTTGGTGTTTGTCATCTGCAGGTTGTCAATATTCACAATCCGCTCCAGCTCAGAGACCCGCTGGAAGAAATTCAGGACCGAGTAGTAAGGCCCGTCAATATCGATGGCGAACGGCACGTCGCTATAAAACTCGTGGTTGCCCACCGGCATAGCGCTGTAGCGACGGATCTCAATTCCGGCGGTCGCCGCCGTATCATGCAGCAGGCGAATGAATTGATCGGCGTCCTTGTCGTCCGGGACAATCTTTTTCTGGATTTCCATCTGCTGCTGCAGAATGGCCATCTGCCGGTTCAGATCCGCAAGCTTCGGCTCAAATTGCCGGAGCTGTTCGTTCTCGCGCGTCTTTTCCTCGATTGTGGCCCTGACCTTGTCATTGGCCTGGATCTGCGGGTTCAGGTACACGTAGTAGTACGCCACACCTACAACCAGGGCCACCAGCAACATGACCCCAAGCCGGGCTCCAAATGACATTTCGTCGAATTTCGCCATATCAAACCGCCCCTATCAGACTCTGCCAGCTAAGACTCTTTCACCTTGTTGGACAAACCAATCTCGCAAATCAGCTCAAACTTGAAAGCCTGCAGTTCCTTCACGCTCGCGTCCTGCGAGGTTTCCTTGATCTCCACCGTCTTGAAGGCGCCTGTCTTGCGGAGATTACTCATCAAATCGGCCACCGCGTCAGCGCTGAGCGCCATTCCCGTAAAATTCAGGCTCTTCCCATCGGTCGTCATGGCTTCAAGCCACACAGCGTCAGTTTTGTTGACGGTATCAGCGACCAGATTGAGCAGGTTGACCGGGCCCTTCTGCGCCTCTTTGAGGTCATCAATGATCTTTACGCGGCGCTCGAACATATCCGCCTTGCGCTTACTGGCCTCGTATTTTGCTTTCACGTCGGCGAGCCTGCGGTTCTCCGTGTTGGCCTGCTGCAGCTTCCTTTCGAGCACACCCTGCTCTCGGGTGACCCACACGTAGGAAGCGGCCATAGCCAGCACCAGACCCAGACCAACCACCAGTCCGAGAACCAGGGTGCCCGATCCTTCTCCCGGGACCGAGACTGCTGCAGCCCGCTTCCCGCGCGTTTTCCGTGGAACTCCAAGAAGGTTTATGCGAATCATAAGTCGTCAAAGCTCCTGAGGGCCAAACCCACGGCCACTGCAAGCTGTCCCGGGTTTTGTTCCAGGATCTCGTTTTCAATGGAATCCATCGGCGGCATGATGCGCTGGAAGGGATTCAAAATCTCCACCGGCATCGAGAACTCCTGCCGCAAAGCGTCCACCAGGCCGGGGACCCTCGATGATCCGCCGGCGATAAAGATCCGCTCAATCTGCCCGCCGGATGCAGTGGCACGGAAGAAATCAAAAGTCTTCTGAATTTCCAGAACAATAATTTCCGTCACCTGCTGCAGGATAGGCTGCTTGGCGTCCTCGCTCACAGTCCCCACGCGGCGGCCCAATTTCAAAGCCTCTGCATCATCGAAGCTCAGATCGAGTTCCTTTTGCAGCGAGTCGGTGTACTGGTTGCCGCCTACGCTCACGTCGCGCGTAAAAAGCGGGGTGGTCCCTTTCACGATGTTGATGTTCATCACGCTGGCGCCCAGGTTCAGCAGCGCCACGGTGGAATCATGCGTGGGGTTGTAGTTGTACTCGTAGCAGTTCTGCAGAGCAAAGGCGTCAATGTCCACCACGGCCGGAGCTTTGCCGGCCAGCGAGAGCACATTGGTGTAGTTCAGAATCTTGTCTTTCTTCACCGCCACCAGCAGCACGTCCATCTGCGGGCCCATGTCATCAGGGTTCAGGATTTCAAAATCCACGTTCACGTCGGCGATGTCGAAGGGAATGTGCTGCGCGGCTTCCGTGTTGATGCTCTCCGCCAGCTCGCCCTCACTCATCGGCTGAACGCCGATTTTCTTGACGATCACGGAGTGGCCGCTTACGGAAGTGGCCACGCTCTTCGTCTTGATGCTGTGCTGGCTGAAAATCTTGCTGATCGCGCTTGAAACGCTGCCGGAGTCGACGATCATCGAGTCCACAACAATGTCACTGGCCAGAGGCTCCACGCCAAGATGCGAGACCATGATTTCGCCCTTCGAGCGTTTCAACTCAATCGCCTTGATGGAGCTGGAACCTATGTCCAATCCGACAATCGATTTTCCTGAACCAAACATTCTGTCCGCCTTTTTCGTTTTCCTTCAGTCTTGCCGTTCCGGGTTTATCTCGCGCCTGCGGCCTTGGCTGCTTTCGGCTTCTTTTTGGCCGCACTCATGTTCATGGTGCTCTTCTGTTCCATCCACTGATCAAGAATGGTCTTCTTGAACTTCCAGCGGTTCCCGAGCTTGAACGCAGGGATCTTTTCCTCGGTCACGTATTTGTACAGCGTGTCAGGACTGACTCCCAGATACTGCGAAGCCTGTCGAATATTCATCACTTCACGCGAATCTGACGCCATAAACGTAGCCTTTCCAAGGTGGGTTGCTGGCCTCACCAAGGCCTGTAGGGAAATCCTTTGTGTTCTCGGGGGAAAAGTTTCAGGTCGATTGCGAGTTATATCTGGGTTAATTCCCGAGGTCAATAGGGAAGTTCCGCGTTTTGTCCGTGTTTTCGGGGTATCTACAGGACTAGCACCTTTTTTGAGGGGGTCAGTTACTCAAAATCCTGAGCTGAAAGGGTCATTGAACCACAACTTCTTGTGGTATTGATGCACACGATGCACGAATTCAACCTGAAATGTTACTAAGGACACGTGACTGTGCTAGGTAATTTCGCCCAAGAGCAATGGCAGGAGATGCTTAGAACAGCGCATAAAGCGCTCGAAAAATGAACAAACCACGTCATCACTCCTCTACTTACTTCTTTCGCGGTTCGCTCATGCGGAATTGCGGGAATCGCGCAATCAAGGCGTGCTTGCGTTCGGCAGGTCTCGGCGGCAAACAGATGATCGAGCAGCTTTATTCCAGCCTCAGCGCCTGAACTGGCTCAATCCTGCAGGCCCGCAAGGCCGGCACGGCGCTGGCGATCAACGCTGTGAGCAGAAGGCTGCCGGCCATCGCCACGAACACGCCGGGATCCAGCGGCCGGGTTCCATACAAGATTGACTTGATCAGCAGTCCGGTGGCTGCGCCGCCGGCAAGGCCCAAAATCAACCCAATTGCCACAGGCCGCATTCCGTCAACAAGCACCAGGCGCAACACTTCGCTTCGCTGTGCGCCCAACGCCATGCGGATGCCGATTTCAGAAGCCCGCTGGCTTACCAGGTAAGAGAGCACTCCGTAGAGACCCACAGCAGCCAGGATCAGCGAGAGCAATGCAAAGCCCAGCACCAGTGACGCGCTGAAGCTCTTGCTGGCCGTCGCCTTCCCGATGATCTGCTGCATGGTGAGGACGTCGTAAACCGGGAGTTCCGGATCGAGAGCGGACACCTGTCGCTGGATAGGCATTGACAGACTCAAGGGTTCGACGGCGGCGCGCACTACGATCGTTGCCATGCTGTCAATTCGCGGGTCACCATTCAGAATTGAGCGGTAGATGGTAGCTTTGATCGGCTGGCCTATATCGTGGATGGTGTCTCCGACGACCCCGATAATTTCATAAGACTGGCGGGTGTTGCCCGTGAAGGAGATCGAAACATGCTTTCCCAGCGGGTTTTCCCCGGGAAAGAACTTGTCTGCAAATTTCTTGCTGATGATGACGTGCTGCATTCGTTCCAGACGATCTTCTTCCGTGAAGAACCGCCCGCGCAGCAAAGGTATCTCGAGAGCGCTGAAATAGTTTGGATCGATCTTGCGGGTAAGCGCGTCCAGTTCCAGGCTTGGCCCCTGCTGCGGATGCTCGGGAATCGTGAACACGTTATCGCCTTCGTAGCCCGCTCCCGGGGCAGTGGATACCAGTGCAGCGGCACGGACTCCCGGAAGGCTGCGAACGCGTTGTAAAAGCGCCTCGTGGAAAGCGAGCACCTTCTCCGGCGAGTCGTACTTCTTTTCCGGCAAGCCATACCGAACCGTGAGCACATGATCTGTCACACAGCCAAGGTCCGATGTGCGCAAGTGAATAAAACTTCTGAACAACAGGCCCGCGGAGACAAGGAGCACGACGGTAAGCGCGATCTCAGCCGTGAGGAGCGTCTTGCGCAATGTGGCACGAGAAACAGTTCCGCCGATGGAGCGCGCGGAGTCCTGTAGTGTTCCCAGCAGGTTCTTGCCTGTGGTAGAAATCGCCGGCAATAATCCGGCAAGCAAAGCAGTCAGGAATACAACGGCAAGGGAGAACACCAGAACCGTTCCGTCTACCCGTATCGCATCAGCGCGCGGCAGATCACTCCAGTGGGTTGCAAGCCATTTGGTGGCCAAAAACGAGAGCAGGAGCCCAAGTATTCCGCCGGCAACTGAGATCAACAGGCTCTCGGTCATCTGCTCCTGAATCAGTTTTCGCCGGCTCCCACCCAGCGCGCCGCGGATGGCGACTTCCTTGCGCCTTGCCGCGCCCCGCGCTACAAGAAGATTCGAGACGTTCAGGCATGCAATCAGAAGCATGCATCCCACCGAGCACATCAGAACGATGAGCGGCGTTTTCACGTCTTCTACAACGTCCTCGATCATCGGCTTCGACACCACGTCTTCGGCCACCGGCTTGCCCAGATTTTGCATGTGGATCTGATACTGCAGTGCGCTCACTTCCTTCACTGCCGCCGCAGCGCTTTGCTTATCTCTCAGGCGGGCGATCACAAAGCTCTGGTGGCTATCCGGCCGAATGTTCTCCGCCTTGAATGTGGGCACATACGGGACCCAGAGCTTTACCACCGGGTCAGGATAGGTAAACCATGCGGGAAGAACTCCAACAACAGTGCGGGGCTTGGAATCGATTCGTATTTGCTTGCCGAGAATGTCTTTGTCGCCACTATACCTGCTTTGGAACAGACTCCAGGAGAGGATGACAACGTCATTGGCCCCGATCCGGTCTTCATCAGGCGTGAACGTTCTCCCCAGAACCGGTTGGACACCCAGAACAGAAAATAAATTCCAGGAACCGGCCGCAGCGGCCACAACCTCAGGCAATTCGCCGTGATCGCCGCTCAGGTTGCCACCCCACCAGCGCCAGGCTGCCATATCCTCAAATCCGTGCGTCTGCGCGCGCCAGTCGCGGAAATCAGCAGGAGCTACCACGTTGTAGGAGTCCTTGGCTTCGCGGAAGCGCTCGTACAGCATCACCAGTTTGTCCGGGTCCCGGAATGGCAAGGGCCGGAGCAACACTGATCGGACGACGGTAAACAGCGAAGCGGTGGCGCCGATTCCGAGAGCGATTACCAATATTGCGGTTAGGGAGAATCCGGGAGTCCTCAGCAACGTGCGCGAGCCGTACCGCAGATCCCGCCAAATGCCTTCCAGCCAGTTCCAGGTCCATTCCGAGTGCGTGTTCTCTTCCAACAGCGCAGGGTTGCCAAAGAGCCGGATCGCAGCCACTCGTGCCTGTTCCGGATCCATGCCGTGGCTGACGTTATCTGCTATCTGTTGCTCAAGATGAAATTCAAATTCGCGGTTGAGGCGTGACTTCTCCGTTCCGCGGCGAAACAACATCAGGAATGACACTCGAGCGCGATTCAACCAGCGCATTTCTGCTCCTCAGAGACTGTCAACAACCAGATCGATAGCTGCTGAAAGGCGTTTCCAACTTTCCTTCTCTTTTTCCAGCCGCGCGCGCCCTGCAGAAGTAAGCGAATAAAACTTGACTTCTCTGCCGGTTTCGCTCTCGGTCCACTTGCCGCGAATCCACCCCTGCTGCTCCAGGCGATGCAATGCAGGATACAACGATCCCTGCTGCACCTGCAGCACGTCGTTGGAAATCTGCTCAATGCGCTTCGCGATCGCCCAGCCGTGCTTCGGGTCGAGCGAGAGCGTCTTCAGAATCAGCAGGTCCAGCGTTCCCTGGACAAGATCATTGGGTTTACCCATACTGTGATTATCTACAATAGTATTGTAGACCGTCAATGTATTGTTCGTTTTGATAGACGGTTCATGAGCGTGGTGGTGAGCAATAACGCTTTCAGGGTTCCGAGTCCTCCCCTTTGGCCCACTCAAATTTCTGCGGCTTCAACAGAGGTAGAAGGCTGTTGTAATCGTCGGTCCAAAGGCGCAGCCCTGAAACTGGCGTAATGTCAGAAGCAGCATCTTTTACTTCTGTCCGACGCAGAAAATCTTCGTCGTTAGTGACCAGCACCCAATCCGCGCTGTAGACGCCAATGTCATCATCTCCATCCGAGGAGACCAGGAGACTTCTTAGGCCTGCATAGCGGGCTTCCTGTTGGACCACTGGATCCAGATTCAGGTACTGGTTGGACACGTGAACCGCAAGAATGCCGTTGGGCCGCAGATGATGCAGGTAGAGTTGGACCGCTTCGCGCGTGAGGAGATGGACGGGAATGGCATCACCGGAGAATGCATCTACTGCAATCACATCGTAAGCCTGCGCCGGCTCTCCTTCGAGCGACAGGCGGGCGTCGCCCAGAACGATGTCAACCCGCGCCGGCGTTTCCCGCAAATACGTGAAGCGATGCTTGGCGATCTTCTCAACCAGGGGATTGATATCGTAGAAGCGAAAGAAATCTCCTTTACGCCCATAAGCAGCCAGCGTTCCGGTACCCAGGCCAATGACCCCGACGCGGCGTGGATGGTCGCCGCAACAGAGATCGAGCGCCAATCCGATGCCGGAATTGTGGCCGTAATATGTGGTCGGCGTCATGCGCAGCTCGTCGGTGAACACCTGCATGCCGTGTTGAATCGTGCCGTGATAAAGCGTCCGCGTGTAAGCCGTGGTCTCTGATTCCAGTTCCTCGGTAACGCGCAGTGTGCCGTAAAAATTCCTGACCTGGTCCATTGTGCCGGCCGCATTCTGCCGTATCTGGAAAAGAAGTAGAAGAACCATGCCGGCCGAAGCCGCTGTCCAGAAGACGCGCGGTACGCGCCCCGCGCTCCATGTGACTGCCAGCAACAACACTGCGAGGAAGATAAGGCTGCACACCAGCTCATAATTGGCACGGAAGAATAACGGAGCAAAGATTCCCACGAAAATCGAACCCAGCGCTCCTCCCGCCGCAATCAGAAGGTAAAAGGCGGTTGCGTCACTCGGCGCCGGTCGGAGCCGGTAGAGTTCGGCATGGCAAGCGAGACAAAGCAGGAACAACGCAAGACAGTAAAACAGAACGGTGAACCAGATGGGACTCGTGATCCGGTCAGCAAAATAGAGTTTGCCTGCCACAGCGGCCAGGAACATCGCCACGACCGGGAGCACCACCTTGCGTGGATAGTATTTCTCGCCATTAAACGCCCAGATGAAGCTCAGCAGGTAGGCGATGAGCGGCACAATCCACAATAAGGGGATGGCTGCAACGTTCTGGCTGAGATGGTTGGTGAATGAGCAAAGCAGGGCCGAGCCACAGGCGGAGAGCGCCAGCCACAAGAAGCGCTCCCGGCGCGAACTCCGGCGATAAGAAGGTTCGGCGCTCCTGCGCAACGGCACGCATTCGCGTTGAGTCGCGGTTCGTGCCTTCGCCGCCCGCCAAACGATGGTGATGCACGCCGCAGAAAACACAAGAAACCCGGCCAGCCACGCCGCGGTCTGAGCGCCAAGGCTCAGCCGCGGCTCTATGAGCCAGGGGTATACGATGAGCGCAAGCAGAGAAGCAAAATTGGAGAGCGCAAACAGGCGGTAGGGTGGCGCCAATACCTCAACCACTGTCTCACTGGACGTTCCGCTTGCCGCCACTTTGGCAAACGCCCGTGAATACCACGCCTGGAGCAGCGGATTGGTGGCTGAGAGGACGACGAAAGGCAATCCAATGAGGAGCGTGAGCACCACAAAAACACTGAGGATCGGATGCAAAGTGGAGGCCGCGAGCTTTGGGTGCAATGCGAGCGTCGCTTGACCGGCTGCGGCCAGCAGCAGGCCACTGTATGCAATGGCCTGTGCCCGGGCTGAAATCCGGGTTGCCATCCAATGAGCACACGCGTAACCCAGGAGCAACATGGTTTGAAAAAAGACAAGGCAGGTAGTCCATACTGCGGCCGATCCGCCAAGTAACGGCAGCAGCCTCTTGCCCGCAATCGGCTCGATAAGGAACAACAGAAAGCTGCCCAGAAAGATTGCCATTGCGTAGAGCAGAGTCTGGAAGCGCATGAGCCGATTACCATAGCACGCCGGCGAAGGCGCGGGTTGCTACTCTTCCCCGGTGCCTAGCTTGCGGCACAATCGGCCAAGTTGATCCTGCTCCGCGCGCGTGAGCCGGGACATGACTTCAACAATGCGCTTTGAGTGCTGGGGAAAGATTTTCGCCATCAACTTTCGGCCTGCTGGAGTGATGGAGGCGAGGATAAATCGCTTGTCGTGTCCCTGCTGGTGCCGTTTTGCCAGGCCGCGTTTTTCCAGATTGTCGACCACAAGGGTGAGATTGCCGCTGCTGGTGAGAATGCGCCGGGCGAGATCGCCCAGGTTCAATGGACCCACGTGGTAAAGCGCTTCCAGCACGGCAAATTGGCTGAGCGTGAGGTCGGCATCTTCCAGGCCAACGCGAGCATAAGCCATGGCCGTATTGGCGGCGCGCGCCAGCTTTACATACGCGTTCAGGGCGCGCTTCCGCCCTGATCTGCCTTTCAGGGGTTTGCTCATTCGGCAGAAAAGAGTAAACAGCAAAAGAGATAATGACGCAAAGGAAATCTGTGAAATTGGTAATTGAAAAAGTCGCACATGGGCAGATGTAAATCCTCACCCACGAAGCTGCTGTTCACAGACTGGGATGTCTGCGACGCCCGCCACTGTCCTTCGGATCCCGAATTACTCAATTACCCGATTACTCAATTACCAATCTTGTCCCCGTTACGGCCGAAGCAGATCCGTCTTACTGGATGTCAAAGTGTTCCGGGTGGAGAAGAGGATCAGACTTCACCAGAATGGTGCGTTTGGTGAGTTCTTCCATCTCCTGCAGCCATCTGCCTCCGTTTGCTTTAAGGGCCTTGGCTACTTCAGGGTTTGCGCGGAGCATCACGTCACGTTCGAAATGTCGCGCCATCTTACGCAGCTCCACGTAAATCTCGTTGCAGACCGTGGTGACGGACTTGATCATGCCGGTTGCCTGGCATGTGGGGCAGGGCTGCCCCAGGGTGCGCTCGAGTGACTGCTTTACCCGTTTCCTGGTGATCGCGACCAGGCCAAAGTCGTTGAACTGAAGGACCTTGGAAGGCGCGCGATCCGACTTGAGCGCCTCTTCGAGGGCCTGCATCACCTTCTGCCGGTTCTTGCGCTCGTCCATGTCAATGAAGTCAATCACGATGATGCCGCCGAGATCGCGTAACCGGATCTGGCGCACAATCTCTTTGATTGCATCCATGTTCGTCTTCACGATGGTGTCTTCGAGCCGGGCTGTTTTCCCCACGTATTTGCCGGTGTTGATATCAATGGCGACCAGGGCTTCCGTCTGGTTGATGACGATGTATCCGCCGCTCTTGAGCCAGACCTTAGACTTGAGCGCCTTGTTGATTTCGTCAGTGATGTTGAACTGCTCGAACAGCGGCGTGTCTTTGCTGTAAAGCTTGACGCGCCGTACCAGTGATGGCTGGAAGCGGCTGACGAAGCGCAGTACGCGCTCGTATTCCTGCTCCGTATCGGCCCAGATGGCTGAGAAGCCGCTGGTGACCTGGTCGCGAAGAATACGCTCGACAAGGTTTAGATCGTGATAAATAAGCGCAGGGGCCTTTGACGTCTCAGCGCGCCCGCGAATTTCAGTCCAAAGATTGATGAGAAAGCGAATGTCGGCCCGTAGATCTTCCTCGCTTGCACCCGCGGCTGCCGTGCGAACAATGAAACCGCCATGGGCTTCGCCGCGTTCGCTCAAAACGATCCGTTTGAGGCGGTGACGCTCTTCCTCGGATGCAATCTTTCGCGAGACGCCGGTGTGATGAACGGTCGGCATATACACCAGGAACCTGCCGGGAAGCGCAATGTGACTGGTGATGCGAGCGCCTTTCTTAGCGATGGGCTCCTTGGCAATCTGCACCAAAATTTCCTGGCCTTCCTTCAGAAGATCACTGATGGCCGGCAACTGGCGTGCAGCCTGGGGCCTGCGCCCGCGGAATCTGCGGCCAGGACGGCGTCCTGCCCGGCGATCAGCCGGCCTGCGCCCACCGCGCTGCGGCTGCTGATATCCTGCGGTTCCGGACGCCGAGCGGTGCTCTGCGCGAGCGCCCTCCATCTCCTCTTCGCTCCCTATTGCATCGGCATCTTCGGTTTCCTCGGACTCGTCGAATTCTCCCTCTGATTCGTGCTCTTCTTCCTGCTCGTCCATGATGCGGCTGAGGGCGGATGCGGGGCCGAACTCATCTTCCGGCTCTACTTCGCTGTGCTCGTCAAGGCCTTCCGCCTCGTACTGTCCCGTGGCGCGTTCGTTGATGTGCGCGTCGCGCACAGCTTCAGTCAGCTCGCTGCCCATCGGCACGAAGCGCTCGTCACCAGGACCAAGGACCTCTTCCTCCAGTTCTTCGAAATCCGCCATATCGAGATTTTCTTCAAAACCGGGGAGTTCGAGCTCGTCCTCTTCAATTTCTTCTTCTTCCACCACGCCTTTCGCAGTTCCCTGCCAGCGGCCTGTTGCGGAAACAGTCGGGGGCTCAGAATCGAAATTTTCATCGAGTCCCGCCTGAGAATCCGTGCCCTGTTGATCCTCTTCCTGCACTTCCTCCCGCGGAGCTTCTACGACCTGTTCATTCCCGAAAACGCCTGCTACATCCATGTGCTCCAGACGCTCTTGTTCTTCGTGAGGGACCTGCGTGTCAGGCTCGGCCCAATCAGACTCTTCGGAAACCGCTGGCGCGGTGCATGAAGCAACTTCAGCGTGCGGATGCTGTTCGCCTCGGGTAAAAGCGGAGCGCTCCTGAAAATTTGGTTCAGGAAGCGCCTCTATGTGCTGAGCTGACGCGGCTTGATCCTCATGTGCCACAGGCGGCTCCGCAGTTACGGTGGAAGCAGATGGACGGTCGTGCTGATACTTTGCAATTGTCTCGCCGGGCAGGACCATGGATCCGGGAGAAAATTGAGAAGAATTGATTGTGTACTCTGTGGAAGGACGGGCGGTCCTTACGGGAGACGGCGCCTGAGCCGAGCGACTTTCACTGGCCGGAGCCCCGCCACCATACTTTGAGAGGGACTCTCCCGGCAATACTATTGGCTCAAGCGCCTGCGGTTCTGGCTTGCGCTCATAAGGCTCGGGATGCTCATGACGGGCCACTGCCTCCGTAGGCTCCGCCTGAGGTTCCGGCGCCGGCCGTGAAGGAGCTTCGCGTTCGTCTTTCTCGCCAAAACGTCCGCGGCCACGACCACGGCGACGGCGGCCTCGCCATTTCTTTGCGCCTTCCTGCCTCTGTTCTTCCTCGTGGACTTCTTCGGTTTCCGGTTCAGCCGAAGCCATCTCCCGCGCCTCGATTTCCTCAACTTCGGCAGGAATCACCGCTTCCGCTTCCAGCGGAGCGTTCTCAGCTCCCTTTTCGTGCCCTTCCCCCATGACAATGGGCTTGCTCCGTGAAACTACCTGCTCCAAGCCTTCAGCATCGTCTTCTTCTTCCATCAGGAAGTCGGAGACATAGAGAAAAGCATCACGCTCAAGCCCGATATTCACGAACGCTGACTGCATTCCGGGCAGCACTCGGGTCACCCGGCCTTTGTAAATGGATCCCGCGAGCGTGTACTCGTTTTCGCGCTCGTAATAGATTTCAGATAGCTGGTCTTCTTCCACTACCGCCACCTTGGTTTCGTGCGGTGTAGAAGAGACAAATAATTCTTTTGACATGAATTGCTCCGGTTCTTGCCGGCCCGGAGAAGCTCAGAACTTCAGGAGTGGATTTTGAGAGAGGTTCAGTTTGCCGGAACTGAAAACCAGGAACGGGCAACTGATGGTCAGTGCTGTGATCTCAATGCTGCCTGCAGGGAACGCACTACTGGCCCGGGATGAACCCCGGCCCCGCGTCTGAGGTGACTGCATATGAGTTGTGTAAAAAATCTTGGCACCTTCGCATCTCCGGGGTTGTGGCCACTCTGCAACTCTGCGGGGCCGTTACCATCCCGGTAACGCTCTCAAATTCACTCCGGCTCGCTTCAGGGGCCGGTTGCCCTCGTTTACGTCAGGGCTCAACGTTGAATCTTGTGTCGTGGCGCCATGCCGGGCGCCTGTTGCTTCCATCCGCCGGTCAGTTGACGAAACGGCGCATGCGAACGTTCATCACGATTCCCATAGCCATAAACATAAACAGCAGTGATGAGCCTCCATAGCTCATCAGCGGCAGAGGAATTCCGGTAACGGGCATAAACCCAACCACCATGCCTGCGTTGACCAGAACGTGGAATAGCAGCACAGCCACTACTCCCATTACCACAAAGCCGCCCGCGCGATCCGGCGCGGTTTGAGCGTTGTGGATCAAACGCATCAACAACAAAAAGTATAGCAGCAACAGGGCGACCGCGCCGACAAACCCATGCTCCTCAGACCAGGCAGCAAAGATAAAGTCAGTGTGCGGCTCAGGCAGGAATGCGCCCTGCACCTGCGATCCGCCGCGCGTTCCGCGCCCCCAGATTCCGCCGGAACCCACCGCGATCTTGGATTGCTCAACTTGGTACCCCGACTTCTGTGAATCGGCTTCAGGATGGATAAAACTGGTCAACCGCTGCTTTTGATACGGCTTGAGCCCTTTCACCCAAACCGTTGGGGCCAGAATGCCGACGCACAAGATAATAATGGCGGCGTGCTTGAACTGGATTCCGCCCAGAAAGAGTGCCATCAACGCGACCGGCACATACGTCAGGGCGGTTCCAAGATCGGGTTGCTTGAGCACCAGGAGCATGGGGACGCCGGCGATTAATCCACCTTTCATGATGTCGCCGAACGTGGCGCTGTGATCGCTCTCCTCGCTGAAATATTTCGCCATGGCAAGAATCA
Organism: Candidatus Acidiferrales bacterium; assembly: GCA_035553195.1. Lineage (GTDB taxonomy): Bacteria > Acidobacteriota > Terriglobia > Terriglobales > Acidobacteriaceae > Angelobacter. Next base: position 13,027 of record DATNDP010000248.1, on the reverse strand, counting down.
GGACAAGCTTGACCCACTCCGAGGGTTGAAAATGCTGCCCACCTGGAAGTTGAATCCAGCGCCTTGCTCCCAGATATCTCTTGCCGACCACGGCCACCGCGACCAGAGACAGAATGGAGGCAATGTAAAGCCAATGCGAGTTTTCGAGCAGCACCTGGTAGTTGATCATGCTCACCACGAACATGAGAACCACGCCCGCTATGATCCAATAAACCTGCTTCATATAAAGCGCGGTCCCGCCGGAGGCGGCAAACTTTGTGCCGTAGGTGCTGCTGTAAATTTCCAGCACTCCCAGAGAGCAGATGAGCAGAACGAACGCGAGGAGTGTCCAGTCGAAGTCGCGGAATGAGATCATCCGGCGCATCAGTGCTCTCCGCCGATGCCGATTTGGGGTTTGCGTCCCAGCACGGAGGCCGAGTTGGTGCGACCAACTTTGACCAGCATGGTTCCGCCATGGAACTGATCTGAATTCGCACTGGCACTCTCTGCCGGTTGCTGCTCTGTGTCATGCTCAGTCATGGCATTATTCCAGAAGCCCGCTACCGGTACGCTTCCGGGATCGTCCTTGTCACTGAACAGAGTCGGATTGTTTTGCAGCCGGCGTTGCTTTTCCACGTAGGCCTTTACCACTTGCGAGACGACACGAGCGGCCAGGTAGCCGTGCTCGCCCTGTTCCAAAAGCGCGCAGACTACAACCTCAGGATTGCGCCGCGGGGCCACACCAACAAACCATCCATTATCTTTGTATTGTTTGCTGGAAAAACCGCGGCTCTTGCGGAGCGTGTTGCTGATGACCTGAGCGCTTCCGGTCTTGCCGGCAAAATCGATTCCTTCAAGGTGTTCCATCCCCGCAGTACCTACACCCGGCCGCACCACGTCTGACATAGCATCAGTGATTGTGACCCAGGCTTGCGGGTTCATGGGAACGTGTACCACATCCGGCAGATCCGAATTGGCAAGACGTTGAAACTCGGGCGGCAGATCTTCCGGGCGCACCACATGCGGGCGATACAAAGTCCCACCCATGGCGATCCCGCCAATGGCGCGCGCCAGTTGTATGGGTGTCGTGGCCACCGCTCCCTGGCCAATTCCAACGGATATCACCTCGCCGGGATACCATCTCTGCCGAAACGTCCTCATCTTCCATTCTTCTGACGGCATCACTCCGCTGGCTTCATTGGGCAAGTCAATTCCGGTCTTCTTCCCGATCCCCAGCATTGTGGCCCACTTGGCGATTTTCTCAATACCAAGCCGTTCCGCCAGTGTGTAAAAGAAAACATCACACGACTGATAAATGGCCTTGGTGAGGTCCACCTCGCCGTGAACGCGATGCTCGGCGACGACCCAGCATTTGAAGTAGCGTCCGTAGAACGTGCCGCCGCCGGGGCAGTTCACATGCAGGTTCTGTGCGATGCCTTCATTGGTTCCGGCTACCGCCATGATGATCTTGAAGACTGATCCCGGAGCAAGCTGCGCCTGGATGGCTTTGTTCAGCAGCGGGTGGTTTGGATCTTCCGTGAGTTCCTTCCACTCTTTGCTGGAGATGCGAATGGCAAAATCGTTCGGATCGAAAGTCGGCCTGCTCACCATGGCAAGGATTTCGCCATTGCGAGGATCTATCGCCACGAGCGCGCCGTTCTTGCCTTCCATCGCAACCTCGGCTGCCTTCTGCATATCAAGATCAATGGTCAGCTTCAGCTTGTGTCCGGGAATGGCAGGAATGTTCGCGTCTTTCGCGGGTCTGCCAACCTCGCGTCCGCGGCTATCCACAAGCACGCGGCGCGATCCGTCTTTGCCCATGAGCACGTCGTTGTAATACAGCTCCACGCCTGACTGGCCCACGATGTCGCCGCGTTGATAAAGCTCAAACCGTGGTGTGTTGAGCATCTCTTCGCTGACCTCGCCCACATATCCAATCAGGTGCGCCATGAACCCATCTCTGGGATAAAGACGCCGGTACACCATCAGCGTTTCCAGTTCCGGGAGCTCATCACGATGGGCCTCAATGAAAGCGCGCTCGTCCGGAGTGATGTCGTCTTTGAGAAAGATGGGCTCGAAGGAAGGCTTGTGCGCAGCCTGGTAACGGTGAATTTTGTCGAGGACGTCTTCTACAGGAACGTGAAGGCCTGCTGCGATTTTCTGCGCATCCGCGTTCAGGTCAGCCTTCTGGTCGCGAAGCAGCAGCGCGGAGAATGATGGATAGTTATCAACAATCACTTGTCCATCGCGGTCCAGCAGCTTTCCCCGCGGCGCCAGAATGGGAACGCGGCGAATGCGGTTCTGCTCGGCCCGCACTATGTATTCATCATTCTTCCGCACCTGGAGCGTCCACAGGCCGTAGGAAAGAACCAGAAAAACAATGAGGATGATGTATTGAACAACCGTGAGTTTTGTTTGCGGAATTTTTTCTTCGCGGCCGGGCATACGTGTTACGGTTCGCCGATTTCCACGGCAAACCTGTTTCCAAATTTTGGCTGAAGGGCCCTGATTAAGAGTACCGCAACTCTGAATCGCGTGGCGTAAGCGAAAGCCCTGATAACAGTTACTGAAGGATTAGAGTGGCTTACATCCTCTGCTTGAATTTGTCCAAACCGGCGAACAGAACCACTGAAAGCAGGGCGTTCGCCAGCGCCGCAAGCAGAGTGTGCCGCCAACTGAACGGTTCATTGCCTCCAACCAGGCCCAGGACAATCACAACGTAAATGACCCGATGCACCAGGAAGAAGGTAAAGGTCATCAGAAAGCGGGAACCGGGATTGTCCACGTCGAGCTTGACGCCCAGCGACGAGGCCAGAAATCCGATGATGGTCTTGGCAATCCCATTTACCCCGATTGGGAGTGATGTCCAGGCGTCCTGTACTGTTCCGATCAGCGCGCCCGTAATCATGCCGGGAATGGGCCGGCGGCGCGCCACGGCAAAGAAAATCGTCACCAGCAGCGGGAGATCAAAGATGGCCAGAAAGTGCAACCGCAGCGGGAAGAATACCTGGATGAAGATGGCGAGCAGGGGAATACCAATCGAGACCGGCCAACTGAACCGATGGACTTCAATCTCTTCGCGGGACGTAAGTGAGACCGCGGCGTAGTTCATTGTGGCGGCCTCCCTGCCTCGGGGGGCTTTGGCTGGCCAGAGTCTCCAGTTGTCGGACTCACTCCACTGGGCGATGCGCCCGCCTTAGGAGTGGCAGTGGCCTTTGGCTCTGCAGCGTGCGGAGTAGAGACGTTCGCAGCTTTGGGAACTGACGCGCCTGCCTTTTTCTCAGTAGCGCTTCCTGTTCCTGAATGCGACGCCTTCTGGTCCGGCTGTCCCGCTTTGTTCGTTCCCTGCCCTGAAGCTGATGCCGAGTGTGGGTTTCCTGCTGCAGGATTCCCGGCACCAGCAGGATTAGCCGCCACCTTCTGAGTTGGAGTAGTCGCCGCGGGCTTCGCTGTGTGGGACGTCTCCGCGTGCGCCGATACCGCCGGGGCAGTGCCTGAAGCAGTGGTCTTCTGAGCCGGTTTGCCTCCCTGACCCGGCGCGTTCGCGGGCGCCGCAGCTTTAGCCTTCTTGACCTCATCTGGCTTGGGAATGCTGGGCAAGCGCTCTGCAAGTATGTCGGCGGCACGGACGTCACTCGCCTGCAAATTCTTGTCAGGACCATCTTGCGCGATCTTGGTGACTATCAGTACTTCTTCAAGGCGATTGATATCGGCGGCGGGTTTTACTTTGACGGCGAGGAATGGGTCGTTGTCCTTGTCGGGTGATACCTTCGACACGGTACCCACCGGCAGTCCTTTGGGATAAATGCGATCCCCTCCGCTGGTTACAACTTCCTCGCCTACTTCAATTTTTTCATCGGACATCATCTCGCCGATGCGAAGCTCGCCTTGCGGACTGCCGCGCAAAACACCCTGGAGACGTGAATTCTGAAGGATGACCCCCGCTCCGCTGTCACGATCATTAATGAGCAGCACCTGCGAGGTGTAGGGGAACACGTCCTTTACTTTGCCGACAATCCCGTCTGGCGTAATCACGGGCATATCGACCTTGATTCCACTCTTGGCACCTTTATCGATCTGGATCAGGTGCGACAGCTCCGAGCCGCTGGTACCGATTACCTGGGCAGGCAGCAACTGGCCCACATAATGCTGGGTGAATCCAAGCAACGAGCGAAGGCGCCGGGCCTGCTCGGCATCCTGCTGTAACCGGACCTGCTCCAGCTTCAACTGGTCGACTTCTGCCTGCAGCGCGCGGTTCTGTTTTCGCACATTATGCAGGTCAATATAGTTATAGAAATTGCGACGGAGAAAACTGCCGGTGGAAACGAAGGCGCGCTCAAAAGGACTGATGGCAGTCACGGTCCAGACGCGTATCAGGCGCGTTCCTCCGGATGCCGCCGAACCGGTCCCGCCTTCGGGGCGCTTGACCTGAGTGGCGAGCGCGACCACCTGGATGAACAGAATCGCCATCAGGGCGAGCGGGTTCTTGTACCGGCTGAAGAAATTTTCCATGCTGCTTCTTTTAAGGAGGGCCGGTCAGGGCGTTCCAGGCATTCGGTGACGCCCCTTCCTGTTGAATTCACTTCCTAGTCAATTGAAATCTTTCGTAGCAGCTTGAAGTCGCTGAGCATCTTGCCTGTGCCCAGCACCACACTGGCAAGCGGATCGTCAGCAATGGAAACCGGCAGACCAGTTTCTTCGCGGATTCGCTTATCCAGGTTCTTGAGCAGCGCGCCGCCCCCGGTGAGAACAATCCCGCGATCGCTGATGTCAGCGCTCAGCTCGGGAGGCGTACGCTCCAGAGCTACGCGGATGGCATTCATGATGGTGCTGATGCACTCGGAAAGCGCTTCACGGATTTCGCTGTCATCAATCGTGATGGTCTTGGGGACGCCTTCAATCAGGTTGCGGCCCTTGATCTCCATGGTCAAAGGCTTATCTAGCGGATATGCGGAGCCAATCTCAATCTTGATCTGCTCGGCCGTGCGCTCGCCAATCAGCAGATTGTACTTGCGCTTGAGATAATTCATGATGGATTCGTCCATCTGGTTTCCAGCCATCCGAACCGAGCGCGAATAGACGATGCCGCTGAGCGAAATCACGGCAATGTCCGTGGTCCCACCGCCAATGTCCACCACCATGTTGCCGCTGGGTTCCGTGATCGGCAGGCCCGCGCCGATGGCAGCCACCATGGCCTGCTCCACGAGATGAACTTCACTGGCTTTTGCGCGATATGCTGAATCCATCACGGCGCGTTTTTCCACTTGCGTGATTTCCGAAGGCACTCCGATCACGATCCGCGGATGCACCAGCATCTTGCGGTTGTGCGCCTTCTGGATGAAATAGTTCAGCATCTTTTCCGTGACTTTGAAATCGGCAATCACGCCGTCTTTCATCGGCTTGATGGCGACGATGTTTCCGGGGGTGCGGCCCAGCATCTCCTTGGCTTCCTTGCCGACCGCTTCCACCTCGCCGGTGTTCTTGTTGATGGCCACAATGGAAGGCTCGTTGACGACAATGCCTTTGCCCTTGGCATACACCAGCGTGTTCGCCGTTCCCAGATCAATAGCGAGATCGCTGGAGAACATGCTGAACAGTGAGCGCAGATTGTGAATGCGCGAATTCTCAGATCTAAAACCGTTTGACGACATACCCGCTCTTTCTTCTCAAATTTCTTTGGACCACCCGGTCAACGTGCAGGACATACGCATCCGTCTCAGGAACGACGCGCCTACTACCTGCTCACTTCAAGATCCTGTGTGGGGACACTCTACTTTGCAGCATAACCCTGATTGGAGCAATAAGGATTTTACTGGATATTAACCGGCCGCGACACAATGCCATATCCGCCTTTCGAGTTCTGAGCCGTGACCGTGATCCAGTTCTCGCCCGTGGGCAATTGGTTGGTGAAATGGTGAAACGATCCATCGGCATTGATCATTGCCACCTCCTGCCCGTTCACCATCACTCTTGCCCCCGGCTCGGTCTGCCCCTTGATTTCGAACACATGACCATGCTGGATCAGGGCCACAATTTCCAGCGGGATCTTGGCCCCGCCTTCGGCATACGGAACCACAGTAAACTTGTTTCGTTCGCTGGCGGCTGAGAGCTTTCCGTTGTCCCCAACGGACTGCACTTCCCACCAGTAGGTTCCGGCCGGCATATTGGAGAGAACCAGTTCCAAATGAGTCCAGTTCTGGTCCACCAGCAGTGGCCCGGTAAAAAACTGGTTCTTTGCCACCCTGATGTGGAACGTATGCACGCCGTCCACTGGAGCCCACGAAAGAGTCACACCTTTGGTCTTCGGATCCAGCGTCACGTTGTCGCCCGACTTGGGGTCCATCAATACAGGCGGCCCAATCTCCTTGGTCTTGACCATCGTTTCAGAATCGCTGGTGAAAGCCACTTTTTCATTGGCCACCATCTTCACGTCTTCATTACCGCGCTGGACCTCGGCGCCGCCTTTCTTCACCAGGATTGAATGCTGGTCCTTACGTGGGTCGTTCTCCACTTCGCCGGCGCTCTCAGGAGCAAAGGTGGCGGTCGCGCCGGCCACGATCACCTGGGATTTCGATCCTCTTGCCATAGCGCTTGCCGTTGCCAGGTCAACCGTTCCGGTTGTCACCTGGACGGCCACCTTGGTCTGCTGCGATTCATTCACGGAGTTTTCCTGAATCACAATCAGAGAGTCCGGCTTGACCGTGTAATTGGTTCCATCAGCGAAACGAACGCGCGCGATTCCTTCATCTCCCGTCTGCACCACATCGTTTTTCTCGAGCGCCAAACCGTAATCGGCGGTTACCCAAGTGTTGCTGCTGGCTTTTTTCACACGAACTACGCCGTCAATGTTGATGAAATGCGCCTGTTGCGGCCCCGGCTCGCCGACCTGCCTGTCGTCATGCGAATCGAAGAGGCCGGTCCTTGACAGCAGCTTGGCCAGGGTCACCTGGCCTGACATCAGGAGACGGTTCGAGGTTTCTGGAAAGGTGAAATACATCACGATGGCCGCCAGCGTGAGCACGGTCAGCATCCCCATGAAAACGCTTCGGTAGGTAATTGTGACGTAAGAAATCTGAAAAGCGGATTTTCGACGTTGCGCCACGTGATGGTGTAACTGAATGGGGATGTCTCAGTGTTGGGTACAGAGTACCACAACTTTTCGCGCCCATATCCCCCGGTGACCCCTGCTCTAAGGTATTCAACCACCGTGCCGGAAGGACACGAACCCTTGTGAAATCACAACGGTAGCCAAGCGGCCGCTTCGGCGGAAGTATTGACCGTGGTAACACCCGCCTGTGGGTGCACGCCCATGCTGTGAGGATGAAAGTGCAGCCGCTTCATGGCCCCTCAGACTTACGGATTCCAAGAGCTGGATCGGAGACTAAATGGAACTCATGTTCTGCAGGAACTCGCCGTTCGAGCGGGTCTTCCCCAGCTTGTCGATGAGCAGTTCCATGGCTTCCACGGGAGACAACGGGTTCAATACCCGGCGCAATACCCAGATCCGGGTCAGGTCGTCCTTGGGAATAATGAGTTCTTCCTTGCGCGTTCCGGAACGCTGGATGTCAATGGCCGGAAAAACGCGCTTGTCAGACAGCTTGCGGTCCAGAATGACTTCCATGTTGCCGGTGCCCTTGAATTCTTCAAAGATGACGTCGTCCATGCGCGAACCGGTTTCAATCAGCGCGGTGGCCGCGATTGTGAGTGAGCCACCCTCTTCAATATTGCGGGCGGCGCCAAAGAAGCGTTTGGGTCGCTGCAGTGCATTGGAGTCCACGCCGCCGGAGAGCACCTTGCCCGAAGGCGGAACAATGGTGTTGTAAGCGCGGGCCAGACGCGTGATGGAATCAAGCAGAATCACCACGTCGCGTTTGTGTTCGACCAGGCGCTTGGCTTTTTCAATCACCATCTCCGCCACCTGTACGTGGCGGGCTGCCGGCTCGTCAAAGGTAGACGAGATCACCTCGCCTTTCACCGAGCGCTGCATGTCCGTAACTTCTTCCGGACGCTCGTCAATCAGCAGAACGATGAGCACGACTTCCGGATGATTGGTGGTGATGGAGTTGGCGATGTTCTGCAGGATCATGGTCTTGCCGGCCCGCGGCGGAGAAACGATCAGGCCGCGCTGCCCTTTGCCGATAGGCGTGAGCAAGTCCATCACGCGCGCGGTGAAGTTGTCACGCACGGTCTCAAGCTTTAAGCGCTCCTGCGGATACAGAGGCGTGAGATTGTCGAACAGGATCTTATTACGCGCCTCTTCCGGAGATTCGAAATTGACGGCCTCAATCTTGACCAGAGCAAAATACTTCTCGCCTTCATGCGGCGGACGCACCTGTCCGCTGATGGTGTCACCTGTCTTGAGATCAAACTTGCGGATCTGTGATGGCGAAACGTAAATGTCATCCGGACCAGGAAGGTAGTTGTAGTCCGGCGAGCGCAGGAACCCATATCCGTCCGGCAGAATCTCCAGCACTCCTTCGGCAAAGATGTGCCCTTCTTTTTCGCTCTGAGCTTGGAGGATTTTGAAGATAAGATCCTGCTTGCGCAAGCCGCTGGCGCCAGGGAGATCGAGGGCGCGCGCAATTTTGGTAAGCTCAGTGATGTTTTTTTCTTTCAGTTCCGCAATTGTCATTTGTCACCTACGGGATTTTTCGATTGATTCTTAAGGAAGGATTTGAACGCTGGGTTACAACAGGCGAGAACTCTTACCTCAGGATTCCTGAGGACCCGCCAGGCAGATAAGCCCTGGCGGGAATTTCAGGAAGCTCTATTATGCAGCCCGACGCTGAGGTTCGGCAAGTTTGCTATCGAGCACCGTGATTACCTCTTCCGACTGGTCGGCGTCGCCAACCCGCACCAGCACATCATTCATCGTCTCCTGGATGCGCGTATTCGGCTTGTGGAACTTGCGCGTCGCCTTGGAGATGAGCTGGCACAAAAGATAACGATTGTTGACGGTATTGAGTGCGTCATAGATCAGATTGGAACGCATCAAATTTCTCTCCTATGTATTAGATCTTGATAAGTCCTAATTAATTCAACTTCTTACAATGACCTCGGGGTCGGGCGTAGCACGCATCCGCAACCCCTCGTGCCGATTGGCAGAGCACGTCAAAGCTGGCAAGACACATCAAAAAAGCTGTGGTTGGGAGTTACCAGAAACCTTAGTGCGACTATTAGACGCGCCAAGCGCGTCCGGAGTTGCTAAAAAACCAAATGTTTTCTTGAAACGTTCAGGAACCCGGAACAACCTGCTTCCCTGTGGACGCTATACGGTATACGCCAAAGGCACCCATCGTCAAGAAGATTTTTGTGTGAAAACTACCGCTAAGTGTTTGATTTTGTTAAGACAGCATTGCCTTTGGCCGTTCCACACAGGTGACCGGGCGCACTCGGCTGCGATATTTTATAGCTCGTATGACCGATCCACGATATCCGATCGGCGTTTTCAATCCCGATCCTGATCCCAGCCCGGAAAGCCGGAACGGGCACATTGAACAGATTGCCGCCCTTCCCACAAAGATGCGCATGGCCTTAAAGGGCCTCAAGCACGACCAGCTGGAGACCCCTTATCGCGAAGGCGGCTGGACCCTGAGGCAGGTGGCGCACCATGTCCCTGACAGCCACATGAATGCTTATCTCCGTTTCAAGCTGGCGCTGACGGAAAATGTTCCCACCATTAAGCCCTATGAAGAGGCTGCATGGGCCAGACTGAAGGATTCAGAGGTCACTTCGATCGAAGTCTCTCTCAACTTGCTGGAGTCGCTGCACATCCGCTGGGTAAACCTGCTGCGCTCCATGAAAGCAGACGACTTTAAGCGCAAGCTCAACCATCCTCAATCCGGGGTACAGACACTCGACCATTTGCTGGCTCTCTATTCATGGCACGGCAATCATCACCTGGCGCACATCACCACCACGCGTGAGCGGATGAAGTGGTGAGGCCATTTGGTAAGTGAGTATTCTGGTGATTGAGTAATTGAAAAACAATTGGGTAATCTGAGACGCCCTCGCGTCGTCAAATTACCCAATACCAATCAACTCAATTGACAAATACGTTCTACGGAATGAATCCCAGATCCTCCGGCAACGGACCGGCGATGGGCACTTCAAACAACGGCCCTGGACCATCAGGATCAATGGTAAGTGCGCCGCCGCTCGCGAAGAACACCGCGATTTGCGTTTGCGCCCCAACCGCTGCTGCTGCGACCGGGGGAGTTCCACCGATGTTCGTCAGGAATGTATGTGGGTTCTTGCCGAAGCCCACACCCAGAGCAAATGCCAGATCGTTGCGGAAGAAGGTCGCCACGTCTTGCAGGTTGCCGGAACGGATCAGCGCTGTTGCGGTCGGGTTAGGCACGGTTTCATCACCACGTGCGAACTGCACGATCACCGGCTTGGCGAGATCACCCGCCAGTGGATCCTTGCGGATAAACGGAGCCCACGCCACCGGGTCGCCAGCCTGGCCGAGCCACCTGCTGGCGTCTTCCACCGTCTGAATCGCGATGGCGCCTGGCACGTTGTTGATGACCGGAGGGAGGTTTCGCAGCGGGCTATTGTCGTTGAAGAAGAGCGGTGGACCTGCATTCAGCAGGGATGGTACGCGAACGGCCAGAGCCTGGGTCAGCAGCAGTTGAAAACTCGGGCTGAGGCGCACGATGTCAATGATGGAGCCACCCGGCACATTGGGAACGCCGGCTTTCACGTCAGGCTCAATGCCGAGGAAGATGGCGCCATAAATTCCGCCAAAGGATTGTCCGGCGTAATAGATGCGATTGGCATCGAGATCAGGCAGACCATCGCCATCTGCATCGATGCCGCCCTGAATAGCGCGCACAACCTGCATCAGGTCAGCCGTGGTCTGCTGCAAGGCATCACGCGATCCAATGGTCCCCTGCGGGCTCAGCACAAATGTGGATGACCCTTCCGCGCTGGTGATCTGGCCATTGCCATCCTGATCGATGCCGCGGCCGCCCTCTGGGAACGTAGTGGCAGTAGCTCCTTGATTGATGGTGAGCGTGCTGTTCGCACCAAAGCCGTGCCCAACTACGTTGATGGCAATGGTGGCAATACCGTTATGCGCCAGAGTGGACGCCACGGCAAACGGCGCACCCTGTTTGCTGTCAGTAAAACCATGGCCGAAAATCGCCACTGGCCATCCATTGGTCGGGCGAGGTCCGGATGGAATAAAGAGGTTGAAGAAGAGCTCTTCTGTGCCTTGTGATGGGACACTCTGAGTCGTTGGAACCTGGGGAATGAAGACGCCGGCGTTCTGCCAGTGCTGCCCCGTAAACTTCCCGAAAGCCAGTGTGCCCACAGAACCGGGAAACACCTGCAAGGCAGCCAAAGCCGCATTCAGGCTCGTGGGAACCAGCGGTCCAACGGTTAATGCCTGAACGTTCCAGGTGAATCCACTGATCGTGTTCACCGGGAAAACTGTCTTCTCGCCTCCGCTGCCCAGGTTGAAATCTACGGTGGGAGCAGCGGCGGCTTTGATTTGCTCACGGATGCTCTGCAAGGTCGCCGTAGCACTTTCCGTGGTAAAGACGCTTGCTGCAGCAATGTCCTGATGTCTCAATCCGGGTGCGATCTTGTGCAGCGTTCCGTTATCGAGAAGGCTTTGCAGCGCTTTGCGATAGCTCCGCAATTGCCCATCAGCGCTATCGCCAGAGTCGAGATTCCGGAAAGCGGCGCTGGTCTGCACAGGATTGCCCGTAGCGTCGTGCACACCCGTAGTCACCACCAGCAGATAGTTCGAATCCTGATCAAGGTGCTGATCCGACTCGGCAAACAAAGTCAGAGAGGCAGGATCCCACACCACCTGATTGATGCCGATGATATTCGGATGAAATCCATGCAGTTGGTCCCCTTCGAGTGGTGAGCCTAGCGAGAAGGCAGCCGGGAGTTGCACCAGAAAAATGGTGCTGGAGTTGACCGTGCTCACGTCAATGGCGCCATCGAAGGGGATTGAGAGCCGCGGCTGGAGATTGAACCCGTCAAGCTGGTTCAGCAATGTAATGTCGGCGCAGTCAGACGGATTTGTGCCGCAGTTCGGCAGCGGCAGGTTCACTCTTAGTCCTGTAATCTGCTGCGCGTCAAGCACCGCAAACCGGTCACTCGGGAAGGGCGACTGCGTGGTTGACTGCAGGTTAAAGAGCGGGTGTGTGGCGGCCAGCGCGAGCGAGGGAACAACCGCCAGAACGACGATGTAAAGGGCAAGTCTGCGGGCGAATGAATATTTTTCAGCGAGAGTCCGTTTCATGGGGTGGAGCACCTCCAGGGGGAGTAAAACGGGAGCGCCGAAAACCATAGTCTTTGGCGAGGGTTCTGTCAATGGCCAGGGTAGTTTCGGCCGAATCAGTTGTCTCGATTGCAAGCCAGGACCTCAGGGCCCTAGTAGTTTAGGAGAGCTGCGGAAGCACAGTTTTTTACAATTACGGCTCGCATTTTTTCAGAGAGGTCCCTGAATTCCAGACCATACCGAAAGCCTTCACAGTTTCGCACCACCGCATTGAGAGTAACTTCAGCCGGTGAGTAAGGGAAAGTCACTTGGAGAGCCACCTCGGCGCCAATGGGAATGGACTGCGGAATGTATACGCACATGCCGCCTTCGCTGAGGATGTTGCCGCGGCCAAAAACCACCGTCCCTTGAGCGCCGCCAATAAGCACTTTCAGCCGCACGTCAATCTTGTGGCGGCTCCAGCGCCGCACTTCCGGTTCGAGTTCCGCCTGGGACATGAGATCGACCTTCCCTTCTCCAAGAATGTCGCTCTTTCCGGGCCGCGTTTCCGTGGGCGTATTCTACTCCGGAATCTTCAGAAATCAGTCAGAATCCTGGCTTGTGAACCGGCTCTCGCGACATCTGATCGAGCCGCCGGTCCATCTCCACAATCATGGTTTGCCACATTTCAATCTCAAGCTGAAACTGGTGCTTCAGCGGCGACTGGCTGGTATCCACAAAGGCGAGATTCGTCTGCATCTGCTGGACCAGCGCTTTCATCCTCGCCACATCCTGGCGCATCGCCTGGATGTCCTGGTCTGACATCGC
>DATNDP010000247.1:0-8519 GCA_035553195.1 Candidatus Acidiferrales bacterium | reverse complement strand
GCCGCCATCTTCTGGCATTCTGCTGTTGCCTTTTATTTGTTCTTCCCGCCCGAACCCAGAGCAAGGATCGCGATCAGGTTGCTGATCGAATTCACGCCGAAATGGATTTTCTGGCCAGTGACGCTCTCCAGGGCCGCGGCTCCGGCACACATGATGAACTGGTCGCGGCGGTGTACCTTGCCTCTGAGCTGCGCCGCATGGGCATCACCCCGATGGGAGACAGCGGCGGCTATATCCAGAACGTTTCCGGCGAATTCAATTTTTTTCGTGAGGGGAAAAAGAATTGGACCACCCGCAACGTAATCGGGGTAGTTCACGGACGGGATCCAGCGCTCAAAGGGCAGGTCGTTCTCCTTACGGCCCATATGGACCACATTGGAGTGGGTAAGCCGGTTAACGGTGACTACATATATAACGGCGCGGACGATGATGCTTCAGGCTGTATCGCCGTGCTGCAACTGGCGCGCGCATTGGTTGAAGGCAAAGCTCCGAAGCGCACCGTGGTTTTTGCTTTCTTCGGCAGCGAGGAAACCGGCGGTCAAGGCGACCAGTATTTTCTGGCGCATTCTCCCGTGCCACTCAGCAGCATTGTCGCCAACCTGGAGTTTGAGATGATCGGCCGCGCCGATCCGGCCGTGAAATCAGACCAACTCTGGCTAACCGGCTTTGACCGCAGCAACCTGGGCCCAGAGCTTGCCAAGCACGGCGCGAAACTGGTGGCTGATCCTCACCCCTCAGAGCATTTCTTTGAGCGCTCTGATAACTTCGCGCTGGCGCGGAAGGGCATTGTCGCCCAAACGGTTTCCAGCTATGGGCTACACAAGGATTATCACCGCCCCAGCGACGATGTAGCCCACATTGATTTCGCCCACATGGAGCAGGCGATCCGCTCCATGATGGAGCCGGTGCGATGGCTTGCGGATTCTGACTTCAAGCCGGAGTGGGCGCCGGGGAAAAAACCATGAGGCTGCCCGACGCCCGGAGATGCTGCCGTAGCCATCAGATCGGGCCGCGGTAGCGCCGCAGCCGGATTGTTCCAAGCAGGAGCAGCGCCGCGATTGCCAGCCCTATCCACAGGCCGGGCTCACTAAAGAAATGCTGAGGAATGAGTTCCGCGGCGAGGTTCTTGGAGGCATTCCCCGCCATCCCAGAGTGCGACGGCCCCAGAAACCGTTCCTGTATCCATGCCAGCGCATAAGTCGTGTTGAAGGCTAGCTTCTCCACTCCGCAGACCACGAACGGGGGCAACACCGCCCAAACCAGCGGCGCGCGTGGCGACCAGGCCGACACCAGCAGCAGCCAGCCATAAATAGGCGCGTACCACAGCCCGTGCACTAAGAGGAGGTGATAGAACCAGAGCAGTGCGACATAGAAGAATGACGAGTTCGTCCACAGCTCGGAGATCCTGACGCCGCTCCCCAGCAGCACAACGCTGCCCAGCATCAGCATGATGATCCCGGCAGCAACAGCGATGACGAAGGTAAGTACGGGCACAACCACCAGTGGGATCGTCAGTTTGGCAAGCACAGCCGTGAGATCGGAAACCGGCAGCGATTTCCAGAAGAGAATGCTGCGGTCGCGGCGTTCTCCGTAGAGCGCATCGAGAGTGTAGTAGAGGCCGACGAGCAGACCGACGCCCATGATCAGGGCCGCCGCTAGCTCAAAGTGCTGATGCGGCAGGAATCGTTGCGCGGGGTCCGCGGGCAATACGCCATGCATGTGGTAACGCTCGACGATCGTGCGTACAAGCACTGCAAGCAGCAACAGAGCGGCAGCCATTAGGGGCGCCAGATAGAGAACCCGATATTCCCACAGTTCCCGGCGAATAGACCAGTAAAATGGACGCATCGAGGAGCTCACCGCGGGCGCTGCTGCCTGCGACCCGGCAGGAAAACCGGGTATAGCGTTGGATGGAGTATTCATTGCGCGACTCCTTGTGCCTGGCCGTTCTGGTTCCCGATAACCGCGACAAACAAATCGGCGATTCGCGGCGTCCGTACGTCGCCGAGCGCCGCGAGCTGCTGCCGGTCAACGCGATCAAACAAGAGAACGCTGCCCCCGAGTACCTGCCGCTCATGGATCGGCTTGAGGGCGCGCGCCGCCGCAACCTGTTCCGGACGCACCATTACTTCCAGGTATCTTGATTCCAATTCCTCCATGCTGCAATCGAGGACGATGCGGCCACCATTGATGAACATGACATCTGTAAGGACGTGCTCGATTTCTTCGACCTGATGCGTCGTAACTAGAATTGTGCGGCTGCGGTCAAAGTAGTCAGTGAGCAGGGAGTCGTAGAACTGCTTGCGAAACAGGATGTCGAGGCCGAGCGTGGGCTCATCCAGCACAAGCAGACGGGCATCAATCGCCATCACCAGGGCGAGGTGAAGCTGCGTCACCATGCCTTTGGATAGTTCTTTGATTTTTTGGCCGAGCGCGATCGACGTCCTGGAAAGAAAGCCTTCCGCCTTGCTGCGGTCAAAGCGCGGATGCACGCCGGCAACATAATCGAGTGCCTGGCCAACCCGCATCCAGCGCGGCAGCACAGCAACATCGGCGATGAAGCAAACGTCGCGCATGAGCTGATCACGCTCGCTCCAGGGATCGCGGCCAAGCACCCTGAGTTCTCCCTGATATGGAGTGAGGCCCAGAATGGCATTCAAGGCGGTAGTCTTGCCCGCGCCATTGGGCCCGATCAACCCCAGAATGCGGCCTTCTTCAACGCGTAAATTGACACCGTCGAGTGCGACGGTTGCGCCGTAGCTCTTTCGCAGGCCGCGCGCGTCTATGCATGCCATACTCAGCGCTCCTCCTCTTTGGAATTCGACTCGGCGGGCTTTGCTTCGGCGGCTTTGGAAGAGCGCGGGGCCGTGCCGTTGCCGTTCAGAAGCTCCTCGGGTTTCAGGCCAAGGCGCTGAATGGTGGCGTGGACCCTGGGCCACTCTTCCGCCAGAAATTTTTCCCGTTCTCCCTGCAGCAGCAGTTTGCGCGCACCCGCATTGATAAACATGCCACGTCCTCGCCTGGTTTCAACCAGGCCTTCATCCACAAGTTGCTGGTAACCTTTGAGGACCGTAAGCGGATTGACCCGGTATTCAGCCGCGACTGTGCGCACCGAAGGCAGCGGATCGCCTTCCTTGAGCACGCCGTCGAGGATCATCGCCACAACGCGGTCGCGAAGCTGGCGATAAATCGGCTGATTGTCATTCCACTCACGGTCCATTGAAGTTCCCCGGACAGGTTGATTAAAGATACACCGCGCGTCACTTTACCCGCTGCAGGTCAATGTGTCCCTGCATCGGCTTGTTACCGGGCATCAGGAAAGTCCAGTCCTCCGTGTGATGGTCGGCGTCAATGATGGTGAACACGGCATGGTCCATGCGCCCATGCTTCGTCGCGCCGGAGACATCAAGAAAAGTGAACTCTATTTTCTTTCCATCCGGAGAGATTTTGCCAACCATGCGCGGACGGTTTCCGGCGTCGCAATAATGCGTCAGCAGAAGGCGATCACCATCGAGATAAAACGTGGTGATGGGGTGGTCACTGTCCGTGCCGCCAGGGTCGGCCTTGTGCTTGCCGTTAGAGTCGTCTTTGCCAGTCATCTCATGCACCAGAGCGTTGCCCCTTGAGGTCACGCGCAGTGAGACCTGCATCAGCCCAGGATCCATTTTGGGATTCGGCGGTTCGAGAGTGGCACGGCCTTGCCAGGTGCCTGCGAGAGTTTTCAGTTTGGTGAAAGCGTTTTGCGCGTCAGATTCGGGAGCGGCTGCCTGGCTCTGCGCAAAAGCGAAAGTCGAGAACGAAATCAGCACAACAAACAACGTAGTACGTAGCGATTTCATGGGATTCATCTCCTTGATTTTTTCTTCCGGTTCGCTTCAGCCCAACTCCTCTTGCCGGAGTGTCGCATCGGGGAACCTTTCTGATGTGCTGTTATACATAACTATAACACCATATCAATGTCAAGGAGCTTTCATTCTCTTGTTCGTAAGCCGCTGAATCTAAAAGAAAAATAAATTTTCTAGACTCACTTGCGGCGATGCAGCGCGGCCGCGCGAAGCACAAATCCAGCGCCGAAGCCGAGGACGACGCAGCCAACCAGAACCCACCCTGTGGGAAAGCCCGATGTGGGACTGCTGAGTGAGTGGGCGAGAAAGCTGCGGGTTCGGTCACCGTACATGAAGAGGAGCACGCAGATGGCAACCAGCGCGACAAAGGCTCCCACCATGCCGAGCCTCAGTGAGCTGATCATGCGTTCCTCATCGCTGTCACTGGCCGCTTCTCGAAAAGCAAGCAGCGCGAGGAAAACGGCGATCACCGCGATTACGACGGAGGAGATGTGAAACCGACGCACAGGAGCGACGGCTGCCTTGACGCTCAGAACAGCAAGCATGGCGAAACACGCACCCATTGCCGCGCTGATCACGGTGCCAGCGATTCGTGTGCCTGTCAGATTGATCTCGCCGCCTGGCATGTTGAATCCGGTTACCTTAACATGCGCCCACGATGCCCCTCAAGAACTGAGCGCCGGCGAGTTTAAGACTGCCGGCGCTCAATGTTGTTGAACAAGCAAACGTTACGCTGAAGGATGCTGCAGAATCGCGGCCAGCGCGTGCAGGCGCTGCGAATCGGCGTGTCGATTCGCTGCTGCCGCCTGTTTTTCCAGCTCCGAGGCCATCTGCTTCAACTTTGCCACTGATCCACTCTTCAGGTGCGAATGTTCCGCGCTCTGAATTTCCTTTCGCAGAGCTGCGATTTTGTCTGGCGCGAGGGCCTGCGCACGCTCTAACTGGTCCACATAGGCCTTGGCGACTTTGAGCGATGACGGCCACACGATCTTCTGCTGGTCCTGCACGTTGAGTTCGCTGACGTGCACGGACTTGGCCGCGTCAATTTCGTTCTGCGACAGGAATTTCGTCGGCGTGAGTTCGAACACATCCAGCCCGCGCGCAATCTCGGAGGCGTAAATGTGCCCGTTGTACCAATACGCTGACCAGTCGCCGCCCAGCACGAGCATCTTGGGGTCGATCGGCCCACGGTCAAAGTAGGCGATTTCCTTCGGATGCGCCGCATCGGTGAAGTCCATCACGGAGACGCCGCCCTGGTACCAGGCCTGTACTTCAATATCGCGTCCCGGCACAGGAATGAGCGAGCCATTGTGCGCAACGCAGTTTTCCGTATCGCTCTGCGCAGCCGGCATTTTGTAGTAGCTCTCGAATTTGAGCTTGTCGTTCTGCAGAGCGAAGATGGCATCCGCGCCCCACACGTCCGGGTCATTGGCGCGGCAACGAGCGCCGAGCCCACCGCCCCACTCGTCAGTAAACACCACTTTCGTGCCGTCATTCGAGAACGAGGCCGAGTGCCAGTACGAATAGTTGGGATCGTTTACGGCATCCACGCGCTTGGGATGCACGGGATCTTTGATATCGAGCAGGATTCCGTTTCCGGAGCACGCGCCGGCGGCCAACCCGATGGCCGAGTACACGGTGATGTCATGGCACTGGTTGGTATCTTTGGCCTTCTCCGGTCCTTTCTTGCCATGTGTGCCTCCGTTGTTCAGGCCGTTGATGGCTCCGGTGCGGGCATCCATGAATACGCGGGGGTTGGAGACGATCTTCGCCTCCTGCGGCGCAGACAGAGGCACCTTGATCACGTCGATACGAAACAGCGCCGTGTTCGGATCTTTGTCCGGTTCCTGGTCCGAGCATCCGGCCAGTTCTTCCGGCTTGCGCACATAGGAAGTTCCGGACACGTAGATATAGACATTGTCCTTGTCGTTAGGATCGACCACGAGCGTATGCGTGTGTGATCCTCGGCAAGTCTGCACGGCTGCAACCTGCTTCGGGTTCTTGATGTCAGAGATGTCGAAGATCCGCACGCCGCGGAAGCGGTCCTTCTGCGCGGAGGGCACTGGACGCTTTTTGGGTTTTTCAGCTCCCGCAGGCGGAGCCGGATCAGGCGGGAAGCCCTGGGTTCCGCAATCAAGACGCCCATTGGGCTGCTCCACGGACATGAACAGCAGGTTCTTATAAACGGAAACATCGCCCTGGCCACCGGGGCACACAATGGTGGTCACCAGCTTCGCCTTGGCCGGATTGGAAATGTCATAGATGCTGATGCCATAGAAATTTCCCTGGAACAGGTGGTTACCTTGGAAAGCAAGGTCCGAGTTGGCAAAGGCAAGCTGCGCGATAACCAGGTGCATCGGCTTGGGAATTTTCGCCAGCTGGGGCCCGGCAAGCTGGCCCAGCATCTTCTTCACTTTAGGATCATCAGGATTGGAAGTGCCGAGTTGGAAGGCAGCCGGCTTCTTGAGAAGCAACAGGTGCTTTATGCCCATCTCCGTTTCGCCCGCATTGTAAAGACCCGGCGAAAGCTTGGCCCGCGGATCGTTCGTATCAGAGCCCTTCATGCCCGGCGGCAGTGTGGGCGGAGGCTGCGGTGCAAACGGATTGTTGTCTTCCTCATCCTCGGCCGATGGTGATGGCGAGGGCGACGGCGCAGGCTGCTGGGCCGACGGCGATGCTGCGGGCGCGGACTGCTGCTGTGCGTGCAAGCAGAGCGCACCGAAAAATGAGAGCATGGCGGCCATCGCCAGGCGAAAAGCAAAACTGAACACTCGGTTCATTGTTTCTCCTCTGGAATCTCTTTCTCCAACATGGCTTGCATAATCCTGATCTCGGCGCGCTGGCCGGTATCAACATCGGTTGCGAAATCAAACAACTCGGCATCCTGGCCCGCGCCGGGCGCGGCGAACAGGTCTTTCACCATGGTCAAAGCGCCGCCGTGGTGCTGAATCATGCCGGTCAAAAACAGGCGATCGAACTCCGCGCCTTTGGCTTTGCGCAGCGCCTCCATCTGTTCGGGCGTAAGCATCCCCGGCATCAGCATGGCGTGGTGCGAGTGACCCATGCCCATTCCTGACATTGGCGGCATGGGCATGGAAGCCGACTGCCCTCTGGCCGCAAGCCAGCGCTTCATGAACCTGATCTCGTCCGACTGCGAGTGGTTGATACGTTCACCCAGCAGGCGCAGGTCTTTGTTCTGCGTGTGTGACGCGATCAGCGCGGTCATCTCCACCGCCTGGGCATGATGCATGATCATGCCCTGCATGAACTCAACTTCCGCCGGCGCCAACGGCGGGAGCTTACCCGTGGTGGAAGCAGGCAATTTCCTGGTCGGCTGTCCCGGCGCGCCTGGCTGAACAACCACCGGCGCTCCATCATTGTGCTGTTTGGAGGCCACGGCGGCGGACGTCTCTGCTGCAATAACGCCGCCAAGGACCAAAGCAAGGAACATTGCACACGCGAATGGAGACAGAAATTGCCTCTGGCGGCGATACCGGCTGGGGAAAGGGGCGAAAATCTTCATTTGGGAACGAAAAGCTTGCACCGAATATTAACATTTTTGCGCGTCAGAGGTTGTATAGACAAGCTGTGTCCCGTTGTCATCCGCAAATCGCCGCGCCTCAAAGGCCACAGCATTATCTGGATTGTGTAAGGGTACTAAAATCGACTTTGGAGGCAGCTCATGCTCAAGCGGCTAAGGTGGGGGAAAAAGATACGGCGGCTTGCAGAAATATTGCCGCTGTCAATCATCACTGTGCTGGCAGCATTCGCAGCCGTGGACACGTTGAATGCGCCAATCAAAGAGTACAACGTGCCAACGCCCAACTCGCGGCCGCATGATCCGGCGGTCGCGCCAGACGGCTCGCTGTGGTACACCGGTCAGGTTGCCAACAAGTTGGGCCGGCTGGATGTGAAGACCGGTGCGTTCCGGGAGTATCCGCTGAAGACGCCGCACTCGGGCCCGCACGGGCTGGTAGCCGATGATCAAGGCAACATCTGGTTTGCGGCCATTTGGGGTGGATACGTAGGCAAACTCGATCCGAAGACCGGTAGGATATCCGAGTACCGGCCAGCCAACAAAACTCAGATTGATCCGCACACGCCCGTGTTCGACCAGAAGGGGATTCTCTGGTTTACAAACGAGGAGACCAATTACATTGGGCGGCTTGATCCGGCAACGGGCAAGATGGACCTGAAGCACGTGCCGACGCCGCATGCAGTTCCCTATGGAATCGTGGTCACAAAGTCAGGTGTGCCCTTCTTCTGCGAGTTCGGCACGAATAAGCTGGCCAGCATTGACCCGAAGACGATGGAGATCCGCGAGTACGTGCTCCCAGCGTCGGATGCGCGCCCGCGGCGCCTGGCGCCCGCGGATGATGGCACCCTTTATTACACCGACTTCGCGCGCGGGTATCTCGGTCACTTCGATCCTGCATCGGGTAAGCTACTGAAGGAATGGGCATCGCCCGGCGGAACGCAATCGCATCCTTACGGGGTTGCCGTTACTCACGATGGAGAGGTCTGGTATAGCGAATCCGGCGTGAAGCCCAACACCCTGGTCAGGTTTGATCCAAAATCCCAGAGCTTCAGCAGCGAGGCGATTCCCTCCGGAGGCGGCGTGGTGCGGAACATGGTGGCTACAGCAGACGGCAAACTCTACCTCGCATGCAGCGG
>DATNDP010000246.1:0-16790 GCA_035553195.1 Candidatus Acidiferrales bacterium | reverse complement strand
CACCATCATGGCTGCAAGTACCAGATTTGCCGCCGGCGTACGATTCCCGCGCCGCAGCATCCAGTTCAGGATTCCTCCGGCGATAAAGGCAATTCCGGTGACCAGCAGCGGAAGCTTGAATGCTCCCATGGCCTGAGGGGTGAGATCGAGGAAGTGTCCGAAAGAGAGCGCGTAATCCTGAGGGTTTTTCTTGAGCAGTTCGGCAATGTCATAGCCCACAGGCGGAGTTTGCGATTTGATCGCGAGAACAACGCAGGTGGCAAAGGCGAGCACGCCGATGACTGCGAATACCAGCGAAGAAACGCGGCCGGTCTTGCGCTCGGAGCTGTCTAGCGGGGAACTGGTCTCGCGCGCCAGCCAGCCGCCCAGAAGCAGTGCCAGGCCCGGCACTCCGGGGATCACGTAGTATTCCTGCCGGCTGGAGAAGCTAAAAAAGAGCAATATGACAAACGCCCAGAGTGCAAACAGCAAGTTTCCGCGCTGCACCGGAGTCAGGCCGCTGCCCCACTTTCGAAATCGAACCGGCACCTGCCGAAGAGCCTGCACAATAAAGACGGTCCACGGCATCAGCCAGACCAGCATCAAGCCCCAGAAAAGCAGGATGGGAACGGTGTCGTAGTCGGCGGGAAAGCGCTTGTTCAGGTAGCGCAGAAAATGCTCGTTGACAAAATAGAACCAGAAGAAGCCACGGGCCGCGCCCTGTGCGGGATTGCGAATCCCGGCCAGAATGTGCCACGGCGCGGCAATCACAAGAAAGATGAGGAAGCTGGAGAGCAGCCGCAAGCGCAAAAGATGGCGCAGGTTTCGCGTGAACAGCAGGAAGAGAAAGATTGTTCCGATAGGGAAAACCAGGCCGATCAGACCTTTGGTTAGCACATTGAGTGCCATGGTTGCGGCGATGCCCCAGCACATCCATCGCGACGGCTGCTCTCCTCGCTCGGCCTGCTCGAGAGTGGTTAGAAAAAAATCGAAGCCAAGCGCCAGCCAGAGGCCGACCGCCATGTCCGGAATCAGAATTCGCGTAAAGATAAAAGGACCGAAGCCGGTGGCCAGTACCAGCGCGGAGTAGAAGCCGCCTTCTTCGCCGTAGACGCGCCTGCCCAGGCGGTAAACGATCAGCAAGAGTGCCAGCACGCCGAGCGCGAGCGGCAGCCGCGCGGACCATTCATGTACGCCGAAAACTTTGAAGCTCGCCGCCGTGCCCCAGTACATCAAGGGAGCTTTTTCGAGGTAGCGGAAGCCCCCATTGATGTGCAGCGTGACCCAATCGCCGCCGGTAGCCATTTCGCGCGCCGCTTCCGCATGGACGGTGTCCGCGTCGTCCTGGAGCGGCGGATGAAAGATGCTGCCAAGGTAAACGACGGCCCAGATGACAATAATGATGGAAAGAAAACGCCTGCGGGAAACGGCGCTCCTGCCGGCAGTGATGGCGCTTTTGGGTGTGGCCGCGAGAGTCTGGTCGTCCATGAACTCGACCATTATATGCGGCCTATGCTGCGGTGGTTTCCCCTCCCAGAAGCGTCAACACCTCTCCGGTGATGTAACTCGAGTCAGCGTTGGAGGCAAAGAACACGTATGCCGGCGCGATCTCTTCGGGTTGCGCAGGACGCTCCATGGGCGTGTTCTTGCCGAACTCGGCCACCTTTTCCGCCGGCTTGTCCGCGACGTTCAATGGCGTCCATACCGGTCCCGGAGCCACACAGTTCACGCGGATCTTCTTCTCCACCAGGTTCTGCGCCAGCGATTTCGTAAATGCGTGGATGGCTCCCTTGGTCGCTGAGTAATCAAGCAGCGCTTTGCTGCCTTGAAGGCCGGTGATAGACCCGGTATTCACGATCGCGCTGCCGGGTTTCAGGTGCGGGATGGCGGCTTTGGCCATAAAGAAATAGCCGAAGATGTTTGTCCTGAATGTCTTTTCAAATTGCTCTTCGCTCAGCTCGTCAATGGATTCCTGATGCTGCTGGAAGGCGGCGTTGTTGATCAGAATGTCGAGCTGCCCGTATTCGTCAATCACCTGCCGCACGGCCCAGCGGCAAAATTTAGCATCGCTTACGTCGCCGGGAATCAGCATGCAGCGCCGCCCTTCGGCTTCCACCGCGCGCCGAGTTTCTTCCGCATCGTGCTGCTCTTCGGCCAGATACACGATAGCCACATCGGCGCCCTCGCGCGCGTACAGTACGGCTACCGCCCGGCCGATTCCGGAGTCGCCGCCAGTGATCAGCGCGACTTTCTCTTTGAGTTTTTCTGAGCCGCGATACGCAGGAGCCTCGTACTCGGGGCGCGGCTCGATTTCGGCTTCTTTGCCCGGCTTCTGTTGGTGTTGTTTGGGAAATGGTGGCTTGGGCTTTGCTCCACCGCTTCTGCCGCGGTTTTCAAATTCCACCAACTTTCCCTTTTTGCGCGTTACATCGCGTCCGGCCATACGAATCGTCCTAAGAGTTGAAATTCAAACTATGCTGTTTCTCCAGTTTGGTTGTACCTGCGTGCGGCGCGCTCCCCCAGAGCGGTCAAGGGTGAGCGCGTCACAGCCGACTGGCTCTCCCTGCCTGACTTCTTGCGCGATGAAGCGCCTTCCGCATCCGGCAAGAGCTGGTTCACCAGCGCCAGCGCGCGCAGAGTGATCTCCGGAGCAGTACCATGAGAGCGTGCCAGCAATTCGGCCTGCCAGCTTATGGCCAGTTCCGGTTGTCTTCTGCGCGCCGCATGTACGATTTGCCGCGCCGCACGTTCCACTGAAATCGAGAACAGCGGATTGGTCCCGCTCAGCGCAAACCAGCCATATTCTTTCTCATGTTTGCCTTTGAACTGTGCATTCAGGTGCGAGCCCGTCCGCATCAGACCCGGCACTACGGTGAGAACATGCACGCCGTATCTCTTTAGTTCGGCGTACAGCCCTTCAGAAAATCCGACAGCGGCAAACTTGGCGCAGCCATAAGGCACCAGATGCGGAACGCTGACCTTCCCGCCGATGGAGGTGATGTTCACGATCCTTCCTGCTCCCCGTTTCACCATTTCCGGAAGCACGGCCAGAGTCGGATACACCGTGCCCCAG
Source organism: Candidatus Acidiferrales bacterium (assembly GCA_035553195.1). GTDB lineage: Bacteria > Acidobacteriota > Terriglobia > Terriglobales > Acidobacteriaceae > Angelobacter. Next base: position 13,738 of record DATNDP010000246.1, on the reverse strand, counting down.
AACATCACATCCATGGCTTCCCTGAAATCTTCGAGCGTCTGGGTGAGGATTGGGCCCACGGAGATGATGCCGGCGTTGTTTACCAGAACGTCAATGCGGCCAAAGTGCCGCCGCGCGTCGGCGATGGCGCGTTCAATCTCCTGCTGGTTGGCGACATCACAGGTAACGGTAAACACTTCAGCGCCTTGTCGGCTCACGTGCTCACGCGCGCGCTGCAGTTCCTGCTCGTCGCGAGCACAAAGAACCAGTTTGCAGCCCTGGCGCGCGAACTCTTCGGCCATTGCCAGCCCGAGCCCGCGCGAACTCCCGGTGATGAAAACTGTCTGCCCACGAAGATCGTCCGCGCTGAAGCCGAAAGATTCCAGTGCGGGGAAACGGCCTTCCCGCATTTGCCGCCAGAGCGTGCGACCGGCAAATGCCGCTCCAATGCCGACTGCAGTTCCCGCCGCCACTGTTCCCGCGGCGATTCCGCCAAGAATGAGTTTGCTTTTGGTCTTCATGAGTGCACCTCCGGCGGTTCAGCTTGCCATTCGCAATTCGAGGCGTGGCGCCCGGGCGGGAACGCTGACCTGCAGTTTCTCTCCCAACGCGGCAAAGTTTTCCAGCCAGGTTTGCCCGGCCGCATCCGGTTGCCGGCTGACGACGGGATAGGTCGTCTGCAACAACGAGTAGTAGATGTTTTGTGCCTCCCATGTGTTCACCTTGAAGGGCAACATTTCCAGAATGGAGACGAGCACGTTGGCGTGCTGCAGCAGCTCAGTTTCCTGCGGCGATTGCTGCAGGCGCTTCATCAGCCTGGTCAGGGCATTGCCCGCGGCATAGCCGACGGCTCCTTCTTCGATCTCCACGCCTTCCCGTTTCACTAATTCCAGCAGCATGGAGATACGCACGGAATCCACCGGATCGGATGCAAAGGTCTTCTCCAGGTCGGAGTTGAGCACAAACTGGGCGGTGACGCGCAAGACATCCGGGACCGGCTGCCCCATGTCCTTCAGGAAGCGCAGCAGCGGGCCATGTCTTTCGTAAACGCGATGGTAGCTCGCCTCAGCATCATCAAGCGTTTGGCTCAGAATGATGTCGATAATCCTCTTCTGCTCATCTTTGAACAGGGAGCGGAGCGAATACTGCATTTCGCTGAAGTAGGCGTCCAGCTTGCGCAGCACCTCAGGAAAATCTCCAGAATTAAAGGACGCAATGGCTCCACCGGCCAGACTCAGGTACTCCTCGTCACTGCCGGAATCCCGCACTCCGGCGTGGAGCACCTGGTCACCCATATGGATGCCCGCGAAGGTAAGCTCGCGCGATTCCCGCGTGATCTTGGAACTCACACGGGCCCGGCCGACGCCGAGCCTGGCGATGCCGGACTCCAGCCGGCGGAAGTCGCGGGTGGCAATGTCATAGCAGAATTTCGGCGTCTCATGATGACCATCAAACATGGCGCTGATGGCGAAGTGCGCGGCGACTTTGCGCAGATCGATGACAGCCGGTTTCACAAAGCGCTCGTACACCTCCGCCCCATTTCCATATTCAGGAATGTTGCTGTGGGCGCGCGCCAGAATGGAGAGGAACTCCGGTTCCAGGTGCTCCCGGGAAGTTTGCTCCGCAAGCTGGATGACGCGACCGGCATACTGGAGCACCTGCACGGTTTCTATCCCGCTGATCTCATCAAAGAACCAGCCGCAACTGGTGTACATCAGCATGGCGTGCCGCTGCATCTCCAGATGCTGCAGGGCACAAGAGGTCTCTTCCGGCCGAAGCTGTCGGCGCGAATGCTTTTCAAAAAAGATCCAAAGATTTTCGGGCGAGCGGTCCAGCATCACATTGATGTAGTCGTCGCGTGCGGCCCAGGGATCGCGCAGCAGCTCGGCGCCTTTAGTTTCGAAAATGGAGGCTGCTCGATCGCGCAGAAAATCCAGCGCTTCGCGCAATGGCCCGCGCCACTCCTGGTTCCATCCCGGCCGTCCGGAATTGCAGCCGCAGTTGCTGCGCCAGCGTTCCACTCCGTGCGAGCAGCTCCAGGAACTGGCAGGCACAATCTGTACTTCCACCTCCGGAGGATACTTGCTCAGAAACTCGCCGTAGTTGGAGAGCCGGACTTCCCCGTCACCTTCAATTCTGTCCAGCGCTGAAGCCAGGGCCATATCACCGTATTTATGATGATGGCCGTAGGTTTCGCCGTCGGTGGCAATGTGCATCAATTGCGGCCAAGTTCGCTTGTCGGAGAATCCGCTCTTCAGCCGCGTGGCAAAGGTTTCACCGTTGTTGAGCAGCTTTTCAAACGCGACCGCCTGCGAGATAGGTCCGTCATAGAAGAACAATGAGATTTTGTTTCCAGAGGGAAGCTTGCACAGGTAGGCGCGAGTGGGATCGATGCGGCCGCCGCTCACGTCTTTCCAGCTTCTGCCACCCACCTTGCGTACCTTTGCGGCCTGCCGCGGCGCCAGCACCGTAAACTTAATGCCCAGCCGGGCGAGTACTTCAAGTGTGGGAATGTCCACAGCGGCTTCAGGCAGCCACAGTCCTTCCGGCGCTCGGCCAAAGCGACTTTCAAAGTCGCGCATGCCCCACAACGCCTGCGTGTGCCGGTCACGATCATTCGCCAGCGGCAGGATGATATGGTTGTAAGCCTGGGCCAGCGCCGAGCCATGTCCGGAAAAACGCTTTGCGCTCTCGCGGTCGGATTGGATGATCCTGCTGTACGTATCGGCGGCGTTTTCCTCCATCCATGAGAGGAGCGTGGGCCCGAAGTTGAAGCTAATGCGCGAATAGTTATTTTCGATTTGGCTTATGCGCCCGCTCCCGTCGAGAATACGGGAGGCCGCGTTCGGCGCATAGCATTCGGCATTGATGCGTTCATTCCAGTCATGGTACGGGTAGGCGGATTCCTGGCGCTCCACCGCTTCCAGCCACGGATTTTCGCGCGGCGGCTGATAAAAGTGAGCGTGGACACAGATGAAACGCTCCATGGAAATGGCCCCGAGACTGGTCTGGCAAGAGAAAAAGCCAGCCGATTCTTGGATGTACATTGCTCATAAGGTGGTGCCTGAAAGGGCAAAATTCCGGTCTGGAGCGATAGACCCACATGCGGCCTGCCTGCTGGATCAGGCTAGAATATTGGCAGAAATGACAGATAGCGGAATAGGTCGCCTCGCCGAGCTCATCTCCAACCCGCCACCGGGAAGCAAGATTGAAGCTGCCATCCAATTCGGAGTAGACCTTAGCTTGAACCTGCGAGCCTTGCAACTAACTCCGGATGAGCGCGTCCGCGAAATGGAACGCGCTTTGCGCTTCGCAGAAGCGCTGCAACAGGCGGAGCGAATTGAACGATGACCGACTTTGAAGCGGCGCTGAAAGTCCTGACAGATGGTGGTGTGCGCTTTATTGTCGTCGGGGCCTATGCCGCTGTCGCCCACGGTTCTTCGCAGGTTACCCGAGATCTTGATATTTGCTATGAGAGAACAGCAGAGAACATGCGCAAACTGGCTTCAGCCCTTGCCCCGTATCACCCGCGGCTCCGGGGCATTGATCAGAAGTTGCCCTTCGTCCTCGATGTGCAAGCCCTTGCTCAGGGTATGAACGTTATGCTGCAAACTGACTTAGGTGAAATTGACCTGATGGGGCAACTCTCGGGAGTCGGAGGATTCAATAACCTCCTCTCTGGTGCGCAAATTGTGCGGCTGCACCAGCAAGAGATTCATATTGCCTCGATGCAGTAATTAAATCGAAAAAGGCTGCGGGTCGGCCCAAAAACCTTAATGTCATCCCTGAACTCGAAGCATTGAAAGATCTTCCCTCCCGCGAATCAAGTAAGGACAAAATTAAATCTGACTGAGAAATCAATCAAAGGGAATTTACACTAGCTCTCTCACTTTGTCTGAAATCTGAGTGGCCACGATCTTGTCGCGATTGGGTTCGCCGCGTACCAGAGATTCAGCGAACTTTGCGGCCTGCTCCACTGTAACCTTGGCTGGCATGGGCGCTTCAAACTGATCCACAACGGCTTCAATCACCACCGGGCCGCTCACGCTGGCTGACAGAGCACGATCGAGAATCGCACCGCATTCCGCAGGATCGTCAATCCGGAAGCCTGCAGCGCCGCAGGATTCGGCAAATTTCACAAAGTCGATCGGCTGCAATTGCACGCCGAACTCAGGATTGCCGAGGAAGACCATCTGCTCCCATTTGATCTGGCCCAGCACGTTGTTCTTGATGACGCAGACGACAATCGGTAGTTTGTATTTGACGGCGGTGGCCAGTTCGCCCATGAGCATGGTGAAGCCGCCGTCGCCAATGAACGCGACGCACTGGCGGTCAGGATAGGCAAGCTGGGCCGCGATGGTATACGGAAGCCCCGGCGCCATGGTGGCCAGAGTTCCTGAACACGAGTACATCTGTCCTTTTCTGGCCTTGATGTGCCGTGCCCACCAGGTTGTGATGGTGCCGCTGTCAGAGCTGACAATGGCGTTATCGCGCAGCCGCTTGCCTAGTTCATGCGCAATCACTTGCGGTTTCATCGGCTTCTCTGGATGAGTGGCACGCCTGGCCATCAACTCCCACCACTCCTTCATGCCTTCCTGCGCTTTTTCGAGGAAACTGCGGTCCTGCTTACGTGTGAGCATCGGCAGCAGGGCTTCAAGCGTGCGGCGGCTATCCCCAACAAGCCCGCCTTCCACGTTGTAGCGGAGGCCAATCTTCACCGGGTCGTAATCAATCTGTACTGCTCTCGCTTTGCCGGGCTTGGGAAGAAATTCAATGTACGGGAATGACGAGCCTACAATCAGCAGCGTGTCGCAGCTCTCAAGCGCCTCCTGCGATGGCTTTGTTCCCAGCAAGCCGATACCGCCAGTGGTAAAGGGACTGTCATCAGGAACGGCGGCTTTGCCGAGCAGCGCCTTAACGATGGGAGCTCCGAGCTTGTCTGCCGTTTGCTCCAGCGCGTCGGTGGCATGCAGCGCGCCCTGGCCGGCGAGGATGGCGATCTTTTTTCCGCTGTTCAGAATCTCGGCGGCGCGGCGCAGATCGTTTTCACTGGGCAGATGGCCACTATCAGAGTGCACCAGAGACGTGTGTCCTTTTATGTTGCGCTTGGAAGCTTGCTTCTGTGTGGCCTTCATTTCCTGGATATCCGTGGGAAATGCAATGTGCGCCACTTTGCGGTAAACACTCGCAGTACGACATGCCAGCTCGGTCACGTTCTCCACATGAGAAGGCCCCATTACTCTCGTGTTGTATGCGGCGACATCCATGAACAGCCGGTCGGTGGCGACGTCCTGCTGAGTGAACGTATCATTCAGGTCGTGATAAGGCAGCCCGGTGATTGCCAGCACAGGCTGGCCATCCAGCTTGGCATCATAGAGCCCATTCAGCAGGTGAATGCCTCCGGGGCCCGAAGTAGCCAGGCAGACGCCCATTTTTCCGGTATATTTCGCATGCGCGCAGGCCATGAATGCTGCTGATTCCTCATGTCGCACCTGAATGAAGCGGATCTGCTCCTGATGCGTGCGCAGCGCTTCCATGATTCCGTTGATGCCGTCACCGGGCAAGCCAAAGATGGTGTCGACTCCCCAATCAATGAGGCCCTCAATCATTACATCAGCAGCAGTTTTGGCCATGGCTCTTTTTCTCCTCAACTTGTAAGTGATTAGTAGGATGCGGCGGCGCTGGTTCCAGTTTTCGACTGCGAGTGTGCGTGCGATGGGTAAGCGTGCAGAGTAGCTGCGGATTCATTCGTTACAACTGAAATGCAAATCGTGAGTTCTGGCGCAAATCTGCGTGACAGAAAATTTTTTTTCCAGAATTCTTGTTTCAAGGGTAGCTGAAACCGCCGCTCTTATTTATAATCATCCGTTTTCGTCAGGAGCTTTCAAGCAACTGGCGGCGCGGGGGCACTGCCCAAAGGCATTTCATTCACGCTGTGGCGGAGTGCTGCCCCGTATCAGGATCCATGGCACAACTTTTCCACCGCAGTGCAAACACTCTGGCCCGCGCCAGCATACTTGGAGTGGTCCTCCTGCTGACCGGAGTTGCCGCCGCGTTGTTTCAATTGCAGCGCTCTCCTTATGTCACCAACCAGCACATAGCTCCTGATCAGCCGATCCCGTTCAGCCACCAGCATCACGTTGCCGGCCTCGGTTTGGATTGCCGCTATTGCCACACCTCGGTCGAGGAGTCCAGCTTTGCCGGCATTCCACCCACAAAGACCTGCATGAACTGTCATGCCGAGATGTGGACGAGCGCTGAGATGCTGCAGCCGCTGCGTACCAGCTTCCGCACCGGGCAGTCGCTCCAGTGGACCCGGGTGCATGATCTGCCTGATTACGTTTACTTCAACCACAGTATCCATATCGCCAAGGGAGTCGGCTGTTACAGTTGCCACGGCCCCGTGGACCAGATGCCGCTCATGTATGAAGAAAACACCCTCCAGATGGAGTGGTGCCTGAATTGCCATCGCCAGCCGGAGAAATTTCTGCGGCCTAAAGAAGAAGTCTTCAACATGACATACCAGCAGCCCACGGCGGACCATCCGGTGGACTGGAACGGCAAAAAGTATTTCAGCCAGGTGGCGCTCGGTGACGAGTTGAAACAGCAGTATCACATCCGGACTGTGGCGGATATAACCAGTTGTTCCACCTGCCATCGCTAGGGTGGAAGGGAAAAATTGGAAGCGAATGCCGAATAAAACTGATTCACATCCTAACCTGATTTCGCCTGACGAGATCAAGCCTGCCAGCCTGGAACTGGAGACAGTTCGCAAAAAACTGGCGGGCGCCAACGGCCCCAAGTATTGGCGTACGCTACAGGAGCTGGCCGATCAGCCGGCCCTGGGTGAGCTGTTGCAGCGCGAGTTCCCCAGAGGAGCGGGAGAGTGGCTTGATCCGGTTTCCCGCCGCGGCTTCCTCAAACTGGCTGGCGCATCGCTGGCTCTCGCGGGTCTTGCGGGTTGCACCCGCCAGCCCTATGAGCAGATTTTGCCTTATGTTCGCCAGCCCGAGTACCTGGTGCCGGGCAAGCCTATCTTTTTTGCCACCGCCATGCCGTTTGGCGGGTATGCGCATCCGTTGCTGGTGGAAACCCATGAGTATCGGCCCAGCAAGATTGAAGGCAATCCGCAGCATGGCGCCTGCCTGGGCGGCACTGATCTTTTTGCTCAGGCATCCGTTCTCGATCTCTACGATCCGGACCGGTCCATCAACATTACATATAAAGGTGAGCCGCGTCCCTGGGGCGAGTTCCTGGGTTCAATCCGCGCCCGCGTGCTCTATCACAATTCGAACCAGGGCGCCGGGCTTCGTTTCCTCAGCGGCGCTACCTCATCGCCCACCTTTGGCTCGCAGATGCGCGCCATTCAGCAGGTGTTCCCGCAATCCAAGTGGTATCGCTGGGAGCCCGCTCATCATGACAGTTTCCGCGCCGGATCGAAAATGGCTTTCGGCGCCTATTACGATTCCATTTACAAGTTTGATGCGGCAGATGTAGTGGTTTCGCTCGACGGAGATTTTCTCTCCGGCTCGTGGTTCCCGGGCTTTGTACGTTACGCGCGCGACTTCATGACCCGCCGCAAAGATCCTGAGAAGGGCATGAATCGCCTCTATGTGGCGGAGAGCGCACCCACCACCACAGGAGCAAAGGCGGACCACAAAATTCCGGCGCGCAATGCTGAAATTGAGCAGATTGCGCGCGCTTTGGCCGCGAAGGTGGGCGTAGCCGGCGGAGGCGCGGGGCAGCTTTCAGCCGAGCACCAGAAATGGGTAGATGCGGCCGCTGCTGATCTGATTCAGCACAAGGGCAAGGGAATTGTGGTACCGGGCGTCTTCCAGAGCCCGGCGGTTGTCGCCCTGGTGCATGCCATGAATGCTGCGCTCGGGAATGCCGGACAGACAGTCACTTACATTGATCCGGTTGAAATTGATCCCCTCATCAACACGGATTCCATTCGCGAATTAGTGGGTGAGATCAATGCGGGCAAGGTGGAGACGCTGATTATCCTGGGGGGCAATCCGGTTTATGACGCGCCCGCCGATCTGGATTTCGGCGGCGTGCTGGAGAAGTTTGTCGCCGACCAGAAAAACATGGTGCTGCAGCTGTCGATCTTCAAGAATGAGACGACGGATTTTGCCACCTGGCACGTGCCGGAAGCTCACTACCTGGAAAGCTGGGGCGATGCCCGCTCTTTCGATGGAGCGGTCACGCTGATCCAGCCTATGATAGCGCCGCTTTACGATGGCAAGAGCGCGAACGAGATCATTGCCATCTTCACTGACGAACCCAGTTCATCCGGTTACGATCTGGTTCGGGCCTACTGGCGGTCGCAGCACACAGGCGACGATTTTGAAGCATGGTGGCGGCGCTCCTTGCACGATGGATACATCGCCAACAGCGCGTTTCCCGCAAAGCAGGTCGCGGCGAAACTCGGCGCTGTACCCGCGGCGCCGGCGGTTGATCCGAGCGCGATTGAAATCATCTTCCGGCCCGATCCCACGATCTATGACGGCAGATTTGTGAACAATGGCTGGCTGCAGGAGACGCCTAAGCCGCTCTCCCGCGGTACCTGGGATAATGTCGCGTATATCAGTCCGAAGATGGCGCAGCAGTTTGGGTTCTTTGTGCTCGAGACCGATGGCATCGCGAAGTCCGATTCTGAGCCGAATGTGAACGCCGACCACCAGTCGGACGCGCAGAATGTGCTTGAGATCACGATTGATGGTCGCAAGGTGAAAGTTCCGGCGTGGCCGCAGCCGGGCCATCCTGACGGCGCAGTGACGTTGTTCCTCGGCTACGGACGACGGAAGACGGGTATTGTGGGTACCGGCACGGGCTACGACGCTTACAGCGTGCGTCCTGTTGGCTCGCAATATACCGGCTCGGGTTCGATTCAAGTGATCCCGGAACACTGGGACATCGCCATCACGCAAGGGCACTTCACCATGGACACGCGCGAACCGGTGAAGGCTGCCAGCCTGAAAGAATTCCTGGAAGATAAGCACTTCGCGCACGACGAGCCGGAACTCGAACCCAGAGAAAACGAATCGCTCTACCCGGACTACCGTGACAAGGGCTGGTACAAGTCAAATGCCTGGGGCATGGCGATTGACCTGAATTCCTGTGTTGGCTGCCAGGCGTGTTCGGTGGCGTGTTATGCCGAAAACAATATCTCCGTGGTCGGCAAATATCAGGTGCAGCGCGGCCGCGAGATGATGTGGATCCGCATTGATACCTACTATGCAGGCGATCCTGCCAATCCCAGCGTTTACTTCCAGCCTTTGCCGTGTATGCAGTGCGAGGATGCGCCCTGCGAAGGCGTTTGCCCCGTGGGCGCCACGGTGCACAGCACGGAAGGCCTGAATGACATGGTCTATAACCGCTGCGTGGGCACGCGCTACTGCTCCAACAACTGTCCCTATAAAGTCCGGCGGTTTAACTTCCTGTTGTTTGCCGATTACACCACGCCGGTCCTTAAGCTGCAGCGCAACCCTGACGTGACCGTGCGCAGCCGTGGCGTGATGGAAAAGTGCACCTACTGCATCCAGCGCATTACCGCGGCGCGGATCAACGCGGAAGAACAAGGGCGCTATCGCGATGGCAGGATCGATATTCGCGACGGCGAAATCAAGACAGCCTGCCAGCAGGCCTGTCCCGCCGATGCGATTGTTTTCGGGGACATTAATGATCCCAACAGCCGTGTGGCGAAGCTGAAGAGCCAGGCGCGCAATTATTCCGTGCTGGCGGAAGTCAACACGCGTCCGCGGACCACGTACCTTGCCGCGGTGAACAACCCAAATCCCGAACTTGAGAAGGCATAGTCGATGGCCACAAGGATTGACGAAGAGATAGACGTAATACCGCCAAAAGGCGTAAGACCGCCAATCATCGGTCCGGGGCAGACGCTGGGCACGGTAGCCGATCGCATTGGCGGCATTGTGCTCACCAAGCACACGCCGATTTTCTGGCTGATGATTGTGGCTCTGGCGGTGGCTCTGTTCGGCGTGCTGAACACGGCGATTGCCTACCTCCTGGGCCGGGGCGTGGGAATTTGGGGCGTCAATATTCCAGTCGGCTGGGGATTCGCCATCGTCAACTTTGTGTGGTGGATCGGCATCGGCCATGCCGGCACGCTGATCTCCGCCATTTTGTTGCTCTTCAAGCAGGGCTGGCGCACCTCCATCAACCGCTTTGCTGAAGCTATGACGATTTTTGCCGTCATGCAGGCCGGCCTCTTCCCGTTGCTGCATACCGGCAGGCCCTGGCTGGCGGCTTACTGGCTGTTCCCGATCCCGCTGACGATGGGAGTCTGGCCGCAGTTCCGCAGTCCGCTCATCTGGGACGTGTTCGCGGTTTCCACGTACTTCACGGTTTCGTTCCTCTTCTGGGGCATCGGACTGATCCCCGACTTTGCCAGCCTGCGCGATTCAGCGAAAACCCTGTTTGTGCGCCGGATCTACGGCATCCTGGCCATGGGCTGGCGCGGCTCGGCGAAACACTGGAACCGCTATGAGAGCGCTTACATGCTGCTGGCCGGACTGGCCACGCCGCTGGTGCTCTCAGTCCACTCTGTGGTGAGCCTGGACTTCGCGGTCGCGGTAGTTCCTGGCTGGCATACCACGTTCTTCCCGCCGTACTTCGTGGCCGGCGCCATCTTCTCGGGATTCGCCATGGTGCTGATGCTGGCCATTCCATTCCGTTATCTCTACGGGATGCAGGACTTCATCACGCTGCGGCACCTCCAGAACTGCGCCAAGCTGATGCTGGCGACAGGCCTGATCGTGGCCTACTCCTACAGCATGGAGATGTTCATCGGCTGGTACAGCAATGACAAGTTTGAGCTCGGCCTGGTGCATAACCGGCTGCACGGACCGTATTCGCATTACTACTTCGTGCTGATTTTCTGCAACATCATTGCGCCGCAGTCGCTCTGGTTCAACAAAGTCCGTTCCACGCCCTGGATATTGTTCCTTGTATCAACGATCGTGCAGACGGGAATGTGGCTGGAGCGTTTCGTGATTGTGGTGCTCAGCCTGAACCGCGACTTCCTGCCCAGCTCATGGGGAATGTACTGGTGGACCAAGTGGGACATCATGACCCTGGTTGGCACCATGGGCTTCTTTGTGTTGCTGTTCTTCCTGTTTATCAGATTTATGCCTGCGATTTCGATCTCTGAACTTCGCACGCTGTTGCCGCAATCGAAGGTGAAGGAATAGATATGACGGCCGAACCGATCTACGGACTGATGGCTGAATTCGAAAACCCCACCGACCTTGTGCATGCTTCCAAGGCCGCGTTTGAAGCGGGCTATCGGAAAATGGACACGTATACGCCATTCCCTGTTGAAGAAGCCGCCGAGGCGGTAGGAGCGCACCATAACCGCGTGCCTCTTGTCTGCCTGATTGGCGCTTTGCTGGGGATGATCGGCGGGTATTCGCTTGAGTACTGGGTTTCCGTCATCAATTACCCGATCAATGTTGGCGGCAAGCCCTTCCATGCGTGGCCGGCGTTCATTCCAGTCACATTTGAATGCGCGGTGCTGGGCGCTTCGCTGGCTACGGTATTCGGCATGCTGGCGCTAAACGGGCTTCCGCAGCCGTATCATCCGGTGTTCAACGTGCCCAGCTTCACCGGCGCGACGCGTGATCGTTTCTATCTCTGTATCGAATCCCAGGACCCGAGGTTCAGTATCAGCGACACGCGAAAATTTCTTGAAAGCTATCATCCTCTGCAGGTTTCGGAGGTGCCGTATTAAGGCCCCGGCACAAGCACGGGTGGTATTGCTGATCATGGCGACGGCATGGCTCCTTTCCGGCTGTCGCCAGGACATGCATAACCAGCCCAAGTTCATTCCGCTACGCTCCAGCGAGTTTTTCCCTGACCATCGTTCCGCGCGTTTTCCGGTGGATGGAACCATACCGCGGATGGATGACGCCGCGCTGGACCGTGAACAGCTCGACCCCAACAGCTACTACCTTACGGGGAAGCACGGACCGGCATTCGGCAATGATCTTCCGGCAGAAATCAAATTGGACGCCAATCTCCTGAAGCGCGGGCAGGAGCGCTACAACATTTACTGTGTGCCGTGCCACTCGCGCGTGGGCGATGGCAACGGCATGATCGTGCAGCGCGGATTCAAGCATCCGCCCACCTTCCATCAGGCCCGTTTGAGAAACGCTCCTATCGGACATTTTTACGACGTGATCAGCCACGGCTTCGGGGCGATGCCTGACTATGCCGCGCAGATCCATCCGGCTGACCGCTGGGCCATTGCCGTTTACGTACGCGCGCTGCAACTCAGCCAGAATGCGACGGAAGCCGATGTGCCTCCGCAGGACCGGGACCAGTTGAACAAGCCTACTCCGCCCATTGAAATTCCTGATACGTCTTATGTCAGCCCAACGGCTATGCAGCCCAACGCTCCTGTGGCCGCTCCCACGCCGGTAAAAGGAGGCGTGAAGCCATGAGCACACGTGCGCTGCGAATTACTCCTCAGGACTACGCGCCGCCTCCGGTCATCAACCGCTGGGCCAGTATCTCCATCATCCCCGGTGTGGTCGCCGCTGTGGCGCTGGTGATCTGCGCTTTTGTTTTCCAGCACGGCTGGACTTTGTTTCTGCGCGCCTGGCTGTACTCCTATCTGTTCTGGTTGGGCATGACGCTGGGCAGCCTGGTCCTGCTTATGCTCCAGTACACCAGCGGCGGAAATTGGGGCCGAGTGGGAAGGCGCTTCTGGGAGGCAGCCGCCGGCCTGCTGCCAATGATGTTCCTATGCTGGCTGCCGCTTGCCATCGGGATGAAGCAGCTTTATCCCTGGGCCAACATGGGGCATGACGAAGCCGTTAAGGAACTGGGACAAAAAGCTGTCATCTATCTGACGCCGTTTGGCTTCTGGCTGCGTGGCTTCATTTATTTCATCGGCTGGTACGCCCTCTACTGGTTCCTGCGGCGCTGGTCGGAGCGCGAAGAAGCAGGGCTGACCACGCCTGCCCAATTTGTGAAAGTCCAGAACGTGAGCGGCGCGGGAATCGTCTTCTTTGCTCTGACCATCACCTTTGGCTCCATTGACTGGGCCATGTCACTGGATCCGAAATGGTTCTCCACGGTATGGGGCATGATCTTCATGGTGGGCGAGGTGCTCACCGCGCTCTGCTTCACGGTCTGGCTCCTGGTGAAGCTGGCGCCCATCGAACCCGTCTCGCGCATGTTCAAGCTTGACTACCTGCACGATTTCGGGAAACTGACCTTTGCTTTCGTTGTGCTGTGGGCTTATGTCTCGTTTTCACAGTGGCTGATCATCTGGTCAGGGAACCTGCTGGTGGAAATCCGCTGGTACCTGGTGCGGTTGTACGGAGGATGGCAGTTCTTTGGAGCTGCCCTGATCTTTGTCCACTTTCTGTTCCCGTTCTTCGTGATGCTGTCGCGCAATCTCAAGCGGGAGGGCAGGCGGATCATCAAGGTCGTCTATCTGCTCCTCTTGATGCGGCTGATCGACCTGGTCTGGTTCACGGCCCCGAACTTCTATCCCGGCGAAGGGCTCAGCAAGTTCGGCGTGCAGGATGGAATCATGTACGTCCTGGCGCCCATTGCGATTGGAGGCATCTGGTTGTGGGCCTTCTTTACCCGGCTGAGCAAGCGCTCGCTGATGCCGGTGAACGATCCTCATTTTGTGGAAATGCTGGAAGCGAAACATGGATAAGTTTGAGCCGCAAGGCGAAAAGTTGCACCTGAAGGAAGGACACGAAGAGAGAGATCTCAG
>DATNDP010000245.1:0-3618 GCA_035553195.1 Candidatus Acidiferrales bacterium | reverse complement strand
TAGTCGGGGCGCTTGTTCTGGTACTTCAGATAATAAGCGTGCTCCCAGACATCGTTGCCCAGAACGGGGTATTTGCCGTGCAGGAGCGGATTGTCCTGGTTGGCGGTGGTAGTGATGGCGAGCTTGCCACCGTCCCAGATGACCCAGCCCCATCCGGAGCCGAACTGTTTGGCGGTGGTTTCGTTGAACTGCTTTTTGAAGGACGCGAAGTCGCCGAAGTCCTTGCGAATCTGCTCGGCGATTTTGCCGGTGGGTTCGCCGCCGCCGCCGGGCTTCATGATGGCCCAGAACATGGAGTGGTTCACATGTCCGCCGCCGTTGTTGCGGACGGTAGTGCGGATATCTTCCGGAACGCTGTTGAGGTTTCTCAGGAGATCTTCGGCCGTGTGCTTGCCCAGGTCGGGGTGCTTTTCGATGGCGCCGTTCAGGTTGTTTACGTAGGCCTGATGGTGCTTATCGTGGTGCAGGGTCATGGTTTGGGCGTCGATGTGGGGTTCAAGCGCGGCATAGTCATAAGGAAGAGGCGGAAGTTGGTAAGCCAAGTCAATTCTCCTTCACTTGTTGGTTGCTGCTCGGAGCTGTGCGCGGGTCCCCGATGGGACTCAGACGAAAGTTGTTCATTTCTAATGATAGTGGATGCGCGGGGTAGATGCAGGGGTTCGGTTTTTCTGTAATCGAAAACATCCTTGGCGGGGGCGTGAAAAGGCGGCGCAGATTGGATAAACTTTACAGAATTACACTCTACAGAGAAAGAGAAGAAGACCGGCGTTCCGTTTCACGTGCGGGCCGTGCCTGCTTGCAGCATTTGATCCTGTTTTGAATCACACAAAGATAACTCGCCGGCAACTGCTGAGGACAGCAGGCGCCTCGGGCATGCTTGTATTGGGCTCGCCTGCCGCGTCCCTTGCAGCAAGCATGCAGAACCAGCCGCAGCAGCCTCCCGTCAAACCGGGTCAACAGCCAACAACCGAACAGCAGGCCGCACAGAAATACAAACAGGGGCCGGGCGTTTTCATCAACCGGCCGCTGACCCAGGTTTCCAAGGAAGCCGACGCCCTGCTGGACGATATGGAGGGCCGCGGGTGCGACTTCTTCTACAACGAAGTGGGCGCAAAGAGCGGGCTGGTGCGAGACCGCGCGCCGGCGGTAGGGCTCTCGCTGAGCCGAGTGGCCAGCATTGCCGCTACCGGCTTTGGGCTGACGGCGCTATGCATTGCTGCAAAGCGGAATTATCTGCGCGCTTCGCTGTGCGAGCAACGGGTGGAGCAGACGCTGGCGTTTCTGCTGGAGCAATGCCCGCACGAGCATGGGTTTCTGTATCACTTCATCGACATCAACAGCGGCGAGCGTGTTTTTGGCAGCGAGCTTTCGTCGATTGACACGTCGCTGCTGCTTTGCGGTGTGCTGACCTGCCGACAGTTCTTTTCCGGCAATCCACGCATTGAGGCGCTGGCGACCACGTTTTACCGCCGCATCGATTGGCAGTGGATGCTGAACGGCGGCACGACGTTGTCGATGGGCTGGCTGCCTGACCAAGGTTTTCTGAAGCATCGCTGGGACATTTATTCCGAGCTGACGACCATGTACCTGATGGCGATTGGGTCTCCGACTCATCCCATTCCCGCGTCCACATGGGATGAACTACAGAGACCGGTGGTGGAATATAGCGGGATTCAGTACATCAGCGGCGTTGCGCCTTTGTTTATACACCAGTACGCCCATGCGTGGTGTGACTACCGCGACAAGCGTGATCTGCACGCGAACTACTTTACGAACTCGATTGCCGCCACGCGATGTCATCAGTTGTGGTGCCTGGTGCTGGGGCGCAAATTTCCATGGATGGATCAGGATCTGTGGGGAATTACCGCTTCGGATTCGCGCAATGGATATCGCGTGTGGGGTGGACCGCCCACGATTGGAAATCCGGACGGAACGCTGGTGCCATCGGCCACGGCGGGGTCGCTGCCGTTTCTGCCCCCGGAGTGCTCCCATGTGCTGCTGAGCATGAAACGGGACATGGGCGAGCAGGTTTATACGAGGTACGGATTTGTTGATGCTTTCAACCCCAAGACGAAGTGGTTTGCCAAAGATATTCTTGGAATCGACCAGGGAATCAGTGTGCTCATGGCGGAGAATCTTCGCAGCGGATTTATCTGGCAGTACTTCATGAAGAATCCTGAAATTGTGAAAGCGATGGGGGAGGTACATTTCCATCCCGACCCAGATGCGAACCGGCAGGTGTTATAAGGAAAATTGTCACCTCGAATGAATCAAACTCATCTAAAGCTGGTAGATTCTTTACGCTCACAAAAATGAGCCCAAGCAGGCGATCAAAAAGATGTCCGACTGGCTTGTAGCGGCCTCTAAAACACCAGGGCTGCCTAGCGGCGCGGTATCTGGAATCGCTACTTGCGGTTCGAGCAGGATATACCAGGCATTTTGCGGGAAATTGAAGCGTACACGCGAGGAATCGACCTTCGTCGATTTCTCGGAGATGGTTGCAATCTGGCTGAAATCGGCACGATGAGAGGGTAGCTTCAGGGGGAAACTCGCTTAGCTTGTTGATTTCGACTTTGGGTCTGTTAGCCGCCACTGAGGAGGGTTCATGGCAAGAAGTTCCGCCCCGCAATATCTGTGGCTCAATCAGGCGGGCGAAGCCTTTGGAGCGCCGGGTCTTGAGCCTCGCTGGACCTCAAGCGCGAAGGATGCGGTGGGCACCGCCTACTCGGCATCGAGCAGCGCCTGGTTTACCGTTTCGCACGGGATCCTGAACGAGATTTACTACCCGACGATTGACCGTCCGCAGACTCGCGATATGGAGTTTCTGATTACGGACGGCGAAACCTTTTTCCATGAAGAGAAGCGCGACCTGGAGCACGAGTTCGCTTATATCGACTCGGATGCGCTGGGAGTGCGGATCATCAGCCGGGACCGCGAAGGCCGCTACTCGCTGACCAAGGAGATCATCAGCGATCCGCATCATCCGGTGGTGCTGATTCATGTGCGGCTGGAAGGCAAGGAGGATTTGCTGCCGAGGCTGAAGGTGTATGCGCTGATGTCTCCGCACGCGGACGGTGGCGGCGCGGGCAACTCGGCGCGGGTGGCGGAGGTGGCGGGCAAGCGGGTGCTGCTGGCGTGGAAGGACGGGACTTCGATTGCGATGGCGGCGGATTGTGGGTTCAGCGCGGCCAGTTGCGGCTATGTTGGCGCGAGCGATGGATGGCAGGACCTGAAGCGCAATTGCAAGATGGGATGGCAATTTGGTACGGCGCTGAACGGCAATGTTGCGGTAATGGGGGAGATCGAACCGGCGCATACGAGTGAGTTCACGGTGGCAATTGGCTTCGGCGAAGGGCATCACTCGGCGCTTTCCTCGACGATGGGCGCGCTGGCCGCTCCGTTTGAGCAGCACCTTAAACGATTCATTGAACAATGGCATCGGGCGGCGAGCCCGCATGAACTGGCTTCGGAATCGAGCGACAACGGGCGGCTGCTGCAGATCAGCCACAACATCGTTCTGGCGCATGAGGACAAGAGCTTTGCCGGCGCATTCATTGCTTCGGCTTCGATTCCGTGGGGGTATGCCAAGGGCGACGATGATCTGGGCGGATACCACCT
>DATNDP010000244.1:0-6841 GCA_035553195.1 Candidatus Acidiferrales bacterium | reverse complement strand
CGCAAGACGTGTTCAATATTGAAGCTTTGCAGCTTTCGCACCAGTGACTGTGCCCGGGTAAAGAGCTGCTGCAATGCTGGATTGCTGACTTTATAACGTCCCTGCATTTGTCGAACCAGCAGCTCGGAGTCGCTGAAGATCTTGAGCGACGGGTATTGCTCGCGCACAGCGTACTCGAGTGCCGCCAGCAGCCCGGAGTATTCCGCGTAGTTGTTGGTTTGCAGCCCCAGATACTCGCTCAGCTCGGCAAGGATCTCACCCTTGCTGTTGCGGATGACCACGCCATAAGCCGCAGGTCCTGGATTGCCGCGTGCACCGCCGTCAGTATTCGCAACAATGGCAGGGCTGCTGGACGTACCTGTTTCCTGTTGGAAAAGAGAGTTCTGCTTCAATGGCCTTCCTCCAGCCGGATCGCCAGCCGCTCGGGCAGACCTGCGGCAAAAATTTTTTCCTGGGCCGCGGTGATGTCATACGGAACACGGCAGAAGGTCACGGTTCTTTTCTCAGTGTCATAGACGGCGAAGGCAGCCCGCGGATCGCCATCGCGCGGCTGCCCTATCGACCCGGGATTGATCATGTATTTGGCGCCATCGCGCAACGGTACGGTTAATTCCTGATGCCCAGTGCGCGATTTGTATGCCATTTGCAGCTCGCCTTCCTGCTCGCTTCCGTCATCAATCCAGAATCCGCCTTGCACGTGGGTATGGCCAAAGAATGTCACTGGAGCATCAGCTCGGCCCAGGATGGAATAGGCATCGCGCCGCATTAACACATATTCGTCTTCATCCCGCGGCGATCCGTGCACGCAGCTCACCCCTTCAATTGGCGAAATGGGGCCAGAGGGCAGATTGTGCAGGAAAGAAAGATTCTCGGGCTTGAGCTTCTGGCGCGTCCACAACACGGCAAGGCCGGCGATCGGGTTGAATTCATTCAGGCTGGTCACGCCGGAACAGGCTTTATCGTGGTTGCCGCGCACAAAAATGGTTCCCAACTCCCGCGAGCGTTCCGTGACTTCATTCGGGTTCGCGCCATAGCCGACGATATCGCCAAGATTGAACACGCGATCGTGCGGCGGCGCCGCTGCCAGGCAGGCCTCCAATGCTTCCAGGTTCGCATGGATGTCAGAGAGTATCAGGATGCGCACGCGTAATCCCTCAAAGTGTAAATCACGGCGGGAAATTCAGGGCGCCACTCGCGCCCAATGCCCGGGACTAATCTGGCGTAAAGGAACGGTCATTTCCGGCCGGGCTCTGCTCTCCACCGTTTCCAGCGGTCGCGAGCGGTCCGTGCGCAAAGTTGGAATCGCGCTAACCAGGCGGCGCGTGTAGGGATGGCTCGCATCAGAGAAGATCTGCGCGACTGCACCCATTTCCACAATTTCCCCCTTGTACATCACTGCAACCTGGTCCGCGACCTGGGAAATTACTCCAAGATCATGGGAAATAAACAATACCGCTAGATTGTGACGCTCGCGCAGCTCGCGTAACAGATTGAGGATCTGCGCCTGAATGGTGACGTCCAGCGCCGTAGTGGGTTCGTCGGCAATAAGAAGCCGCGGATGATTTACCAGCGCCATGGCAATCATGACTCGCTGGCGCTGTCCTCCTGAAAGCTGGTGCGGGTAATCTCTGGACCGGCGCTCTGGGTCGGGAATCGCCACTTCGTGCAGCGCGTCTACAGCGTGATTCCACGCCTCGCGTCTGGAAATCCGTTGATGCGCCATGACCGCCTCGGCCACCTGATCGCCCACACGCATGACGGGATTGAGCGCGGTCATGGGCTCCTGAAAGATCATGCTGATCCCGGCCCCTCGTATCTGGCGCATGGAATCGTCAGAAAGCGCGAGCAGATCCTGGCCTCCAAATGAGATCCGGCCGGTGACGCTTGCCTGTGGCGGGAGCAGGCGCATGATGGCCAGCGAAGTGGCGGATTTACCCGATCCTGATTCTCCCACGAGCCCAAGCGTACCGCTTTTTGCAATGCTGAAGCTCACGTCTCGCACGGCCGCGACTGCACCCGTTTGCGTGGCAAATTTCACAAACAGACGATCAACCTGAAGCAGTGAAGTCACGAACTGTATTTTATCGGAGCAGTAGGACCAAGACCGTGTGAGTTCTGGGTAACAACGCGGGGAAGAGCTAGCATTTTCGTGCGGCGACGACCCGTGGTATTCCCTGCAGGTCAGGCGTGACTTGCACTTCGCTCCATGCGCGGTCTGAGGCGAGCAGCAGTTTGACCTTTTCTTCGGATGAGTAGCCGATTTCCATCACCAGCCACCCGCCGGGACGCAAGCTTTCTCTGGCCTGCGGAACCAGCCGGCGATAAACGTCCATGCCGTCCGTCCCGCAGAAAACAGCGATGCGCGGCTCGAACTCACGCACTTGTTTCTGCACTTTGTCCCATTCACTGTCGCCCACATAGGGCGGATTCGCCACTATGAAATCAAAGCGACCGTCACCCGAAGCGGGGGCGGGCGCCAGGGCTGAACTTCCGGCAATAGCCGCAGATGCGGCGGCTGAAGTGCTTGCATCTGCAAGATAAACTTCAAGTAGATCTGATTTGCGGAACAGAACATGCGCACCCAGGCCAAGGCGGGCAGCGTTGACGCGAGCCATTTCCAGCGCTTCTTCCGAAATGTCGCAGCCGTGGATTTCCGCGTTTGGAAATTCGCTGGCGAGGGCCAAGGCAATGCAGCCGGAGCCCACGCCCACATCGACAATCCGGAGCTTGCCGGAATCAATCTGCGCGCACGCGGCTGCATCCTCGCTAGTGGGATTTTGCGTATGGTGCTGGTGCTCCGCGTAGTACTCCTTCATCAACTCGAGCGCAGTTTCCACCACGTGCTCGGTCTCAGGACGGGGAATGAGCACGGCCGGCGAAACCAGCAGATCCAGTCCCCAGAACTCCTGATGGCCGGTGATGTATTGCGTGGGACAGCCCCGTGCGCGCTGCGCGATCACCTCGTTGTACTCGGCTTGCTCTTCGGCCGAAAGCTCGCGTTCGGGGTGCGCATAAAGATAGGCGCGTTCACGCCCGAGCACAAACTGCAGCAACAGCTCGGCGTTCAGCCGGGGCGACGGAACGTCGTTTTCTAACAGGATCTTGTACGCGGCATCTTGAGCCTGCTTGAGCTGCATTTCGGCCTGCCCCACGGGGCGTGGGAAGTTTAGCAGGATTGAGCGGGCTGCAGCAAAACAACCCTTAACCACAGAGATGGCATGAATAAGGTGCAAGTTCTGAGGCGGTATGCTCCAGCTGGATAAGTCTGGGGCAGAGAGGTTGCAGGCTGGGCTGGTGCAGTGAGGCAGGAGACCTCGACACAGAGATTAGTCAGACCTGCAATCGAAGCGACACCGCAAGACCTATAGGAGCTTGGATGAGTGTGGTGATCCTGAGAGCTGAGTCTGCTCCAGAACCAAGAAGGAGAGACAAGGAATGAAACGCTATCTGGGAGTGGACCTGCATCGGACGCAGGTTGTAGTATGCACACGGATGGGGAACGGGGAGCAAAATGAGCTCCCAAGTTGCTGATTCAGAGAAACCTTTCGTTCTTGCTTCGTGGGCGAAGATATGGCAATTTAAGTAGGTTTGGGCAAAAGCTGCCGGCGATTAGCGCCCCGCTGCTCGCCAAATCCAAGCGGCCCAGGCCGGCTGATGCATCCCGAGCGGATGGTCAGAAGAGGTCTTTGACAAAAAGCAGCTCTTAGCTATTGGCACTTAGCCTTTGGGTCTTAGTTCTTAGCTTTTAGCTACTAGTCGCTCGCTCCATAATAATAGAAGGCGATCTAAGTGCTGATGGTTAAGGCCAGACCACCAAATCAACCCCGGGGTTGATTCCGCTAAGTCTATATTTTTCGGGGATGACGCGGGGAAGAGGGTAGGATGGCTAAGGTTTACGAAGTTGTAAACCAACCCGCCACAAAGATCGAGATCTGGCCTTCGGTGATCGGAGCATCGGTAATCCGGTGACCGGGTGATCGGGAAATTTTTTTACGGTTGTCGATTTTCGGCGTCCTCGTCCGTCGTTCCGGCGAAGGGCAAAGGGGCGAGCCAAGCACCCTGCGCCGGAGGATAACCCAATGAAGAAGATTGCAAGCGTAGCCTTTTCACTTCTGCTGCTGGGCGCCGTGGCCGTGGCAGCCAGCCCGGACCAACCCGTGAATGCCCAGGCGGCGTTCGCCAGACTGAAGACCCTTGCCGGGCAATGGCAGGCCGAAACTCCCAAAGGCAAAGCCCAGGTCAGCTATGAGCTGATTGCCGGCGGCTCCGTGCTGCTGGAGCGTGACTCCATGCCCGGCGAAGGCGCCACGGTCACCGCCTATCATCTGGATGGCGACCAACTGGTTCTGACGCACTACTGCATGGCAGGCAATCAGCCGCACATGGTAGCGCAGCGATTCGATGACCAGAGCGGCGAGCTGCAATTTGTTCTCTCAGGCAGCACCAATCTGAATTCCGGACCGGGGCACATGCACGATGTCCAGTTTCACCTGATCTCAGCCAATCGCCTGGATGCCGCGTGGAAGTTCCTGAAAAACGATAACACACCGTCACTGAGGCCCTGCATTACACACGCGTGAAATAGGTCAAGGGGCGGGCCAGATTCGGTCGGTCGCGCCGTTCGTCAAAAACTGTACTATTGCGAAAATTTTCAGGAGAGAGCCATGCAATATCTGCTGCTGATTTACGAAAATGAAAAGCGCTTTGCCCAGGGCTATGATATGGGCGAGCTCAACGAGTACCGCGCGTTCGGCCAGGAATTCGCGAAGAACATTAAAGGCGGCAACGCCCTTCAGGCCACCGCGACGGCTGTTACCGTGCGCGTGCGTAACGGCAAGGCCGCGACCACAGACGGGCCGTTTGCTGAAACAAAAGAGCAACTCGGCGGCTTCTATCTGGTAGAGGCCCGCGATCGCGACGAGGCGATCACGATAGCCGCCAAAATTCCCGGTGCGCGCTTCGGCTCCATTGAAGTGCGTCCCATAATGACTTTTTCCTGATCCGAGAAGGAGTTAAGGAGCTAAAGACATGCGCTACATGATGCTGATTTATTCGCACGAATCGCCGCAGGAACGCACGCCCGAGGAATCGCAGCAGATTATGGAACGCCACTGGGCGGTGATTAATGACGCGACGCGGCGTGGCGTGTTGCACGGCTGCGAGCCGCTGGCGCCCACAAGCACGGCCACCACGGTTCGCATCCAGAACGGCAAAGCAATGATGACGGACGGTCCGTTTGCTGAAACCAAGGAACAGCTTGCCGGCTACTACATCATCGACTGCAAAGACCTGGACGAGGCCTTGGAATGGGCGGCAAGGATTCCCGTCTGCTGCCGCGGCCGCGAAGGATGCGTCGAAGTTCGGCCCATGCCTGGGTTGCCGGCTCGCGAACCGGCCGCAGTTGGAGCAGCCGCGCAGAACCACAATGGGTGAGCTCCGCAGCACGATTGAGGAAGTATTTCGGCAGGAGTCGGGGCGGATCATCGCAAGCTTGATCCGACTCTCCGGCTCCTTCGATTTAGCTGAGGAAGCGATGCAGGACGCCTTTGCCTCCGCGCTCGCGCACTGGCCAGGAAGGGGCATGCCGGAAAATCCCGGCGCCTGGATCATGGCTGCCGCTCATCGGCGGCTCATAGATTACGCGCGACGCGAGCAGACCCGTCGCGCGAAGCAAGATGCCATTGTTTATGAAACGGAGACTTCAATCGTGCCGCTGGAATCGATCGGCGAGACCGACCCGTACAGCTTTCCTGACGATCGGTTGCGACTGATCTTTACCTGTTGCCATCCGGCGCTGAACATTGAAGCCCAGGTGGCGCTTACCCTGCGCACGTTGGGCGGCCTGACTACAACGGAAATTGCGCGCGCCTTTCTTGTGCCTGAAGCCACGCTGGCGCAAAGGCTGGTGCGGGCCAAGCGCAAGATCCAGGATGCCCGGATTCCGTATGAAATCCCGACGCAAAGCAAGCTGCCGGAGCGGCTTGCATCGGTGCAGGCAGTCATCTACCTGATCTTCAATGAAGGCTATAGCGCGACGGCGGGCGGTAGCCTGCTTCGCCGCGATCTGGCTTCTGAGGCCATCCGCCTGGCGCGAGTGCTTTGCCAGCTTATGCCCTGCGATGCCGAAACTGTGGGGCTGCTGGCGCTGATGCTGCTGCATGATTCGCGTCGTGAGGCCCGTATGAATCCGGCGGGCGACCTGGTTCTCCTTGAGGAGCAGGACCGGTCATTGTGGAACGGTGAGCAGATTGAAGACGGGCTGCGTCTGGTGGAGCAGGCGTTGCGGCTGCGCCGCATTGGACCGTACCAGTTGCAGGCAGCCATCGCCGCGCTGCACGCTCAGGCAGCCAAACCGGAAGACACTGACTGGAAGCAGATTGCGGCACTCTACCGCGAGCTGTCCTTGCTGCAGCCCTCACCCGTGGTGACTTTGAATCACGCGGTCGCGGTGGCGCTGAGTGATGGGCTGGAGAAGGGCCTGGCCATGATTGACTCGGCTGGCTCAGCGGGGCAGCTCGAGTCCTATCATCTGTACCACGCGGCGCGGGCGGACCTGCTGCGGCGTCTGAATCGCCCGGCGGAAGCCACGCAAGCTTATCGGCGCGCATTGGCGTTGACAGGAAATGCAGTGGAGCAGCGCTATCTGAGAAAGCGCTTGCGCGAGCTGGAATCACTCTCCTTCGCGCATTAGCTGCGGACCTCAACCCTGCGTGGCACTCCTGGTCTCCTGAGGAAGCACGCGAGCCAGGAATTGCTCCAGTACCTCGGCAAGGACGCGCGGGTTGTCGCCTTGCACAGTATGTCCCGCCTCACCCACTTGCGCACAGTGCCCGTCGCGGAA
>DATNDP010000243.1:0-39311 GCA_035553195.1 Candidatus Acidiferrales bacterium | reverse complement strand
CATGACTACGACTTTCTCAATCTTGGTGCGCGGGAGGATGGATTGGACTTTTCTGAGCTGCTCTTCGGATGAGACGCAAACTACGCGGGCGCCGGAATTATCAAGAACATAAAATGTCTGTTCGGCAGTAAGCGTGGTGTAAATCGGGACATCCACCAGCCCCGTGGTAACGCAAGCGAAATCGATGATCATCCATTCCGGCCGGTTTTCGCTCAGGATGGCGACGCGGTCGCCCCTGGTGAGACCCCACTGCCTGAAAATGCGGGCCATGGTGGCGACGTAACCGTAGAGTTGGCGCGAGGAAATGATCTCCCATTCAGCGCCACGCTTCATCATGACGTGCCGTTCAAGATCGTGAGTTACGGATGCAAAAAAGACGTCGGTCAGGGTCGTCGGTTCCATACTAGCTGCCTGTTTCCACACCCTTCAGGATCACGGAAACGACTGAATCTGTAAGACTCGACAGGTGGTAATCCTCGCGTTCACGCTCGCGTTCCGACAAGATCCAGGTTGTAACTATCTCATCAACAGCGCCAAAGAAACAATGCGCTGCGATGGTTACGGAAAGATCTGACCTGAAGACTCCTGCCGCCTGCCCTTCGCGCAGCACGCCCTTGATCAAGTCAAAGTATTCACCCATCAAATTGTGCGAGAACTCGCCCAGGAACTTGGCGCTATGGCGCAGCTCCGTCTGAAAAACAATCGCAAGATCGCGATTCGATCCCAAGCCTTCAAGGTGGAGGAAGGCCATGCGACGCAGCTTCTCGCGTGGATCCGTTAATTCGTCGAGTGCTGCCTGGGCCCGCCGAATGAAGCGGTGAAACGCCGAATCGATGGCGGACATCAGCAGCTCATCTTTGTTCTTGAAGTACAGATAGATCGTGCCGTCGGCTACTCCGGCGCGGTCAGCGATCTCGGCTACGCGCGAGTGGAAAAACCCGTGTTCGGCGATGACTTCAATGGCCGCATCCAGGATGCGCTGGTGCTTGTCTGAAGCACCGTTCACCGTTTTGGTATTGGCGGCAGAGGAGCGTTTCACGGCTTGGAAGCCATGAATTTACTTGGATTTGCGGGGAAGCGCAACTTTAAAGTTGAGCTTGAGCTTCTGCGCTGTTGTACCAATCAACAAAGCGCCGGAATGCCTGCCCGCGGTGGCTGTGCCGCCGCTTTTCCGCTAAAGGTAGCTCAGCAAAGGTCTTTCCTAATTTAGGGAGATAAAAAAGTGGGTCATATCCGAAGCCGCCAGCGCCACGGGGCTTGGCGATGAGCTCGCCCTCTGCCTCACCACGAACGGTGGCCAGTGTTTTGCCGTCACGGGCGAGCGCCATCACGCAAACATACCTTCCTGAGTGTGGACCGGGCGGCAGCCGCTCAAGTTGAGCAATCAAGGCCTTGTTGTTGGCTTGGTCGTCTGAGTTTTCGTGCCCGGCGATGCCGTCCTTCAGAATGGCTGCATACCGAGCAGAATAAACTCCCGGAGCGCCCTGAAGCTCGTCCACCTCAAGCCCCGAGTCTTCTGCCAGAACCAGCCGGCCATCAGCGTGATGGCTGTAGTATTCAGCCTTGATTCGGGCGTTTTCTTCAAATGTGTCGCCATTCTCGACGGCAGGCGGGATCGTGCCGAGCCCGGGAAGTACTTCAACCTCCACTCCACATGGCTGCGCGGCTTCCTGCAACTCACGTAACTTGCCCGGGTTGGTGGTAGCAAGATAGATTCGGGGCATTGGTTCCATCATTTATTTGCGTATTATCTTAGCTGGTTGGAGAGATCTGATCAGATTTCGGGGTGAATCGATGCGGAAAATGCTGTGCGCGATGGTTGTGGCGCTGTTGGCGATCGTGGGATGCGCCAGAGGGCGGCTTGGCTCAACCGCGGGTGGCGGTGGAGGCGGTACTATCTCGCTTGGCGAGCTGTATGTAGCCACCAATTCGAGTATCGTGCGCTTCAACAACGCCCTATCAACGACGGGGAACATCGTTCCCGCGGCCACCATCACAGGTCCGGCGACCACGCTTTCCGCACCGCAACACCTTTTGTTGGACCCCACAGGTGATCGGTTGTTCGTGGCCAACGCCGGAGCGAGCTCAATTCTGGTTTTTGAGAGTGCTTCGACGATCAACGGAAACATCCCTCCCACGCGCACCATCTCCGGCTCCGCTACGCTGCTGGCCGCTCCCCATGACCTGGCCATTGATCCCATCAACAACCTTCTCTACGTAGCCGACGGCACGCAGATCCTTGTATTCCAGTCGGCCAGCACCATCAACGGAAACATTCCGCCGGTACACAACATTGACATGGGTTTCGCGGTGGGCGCCATGTTTCTGGACGGAACCAACGACCGCCTTTTTGTCTCGGATCCCTCCGGCAACGCCATTGATCGGCTGGATGGTGTAAGCGTGCAGAATGGCGCGGCTACTGTAGCAGCATCCATTGCTGGGACAAACACCGGACTGGGGCAGCCTGCCGGTTTGGCCGTCGATGCCGCAGGGCGGCTGATTGTAGCCAATACCGCAACTCCGTCGATCACCATATTCAGCTCTGCGGCAACGGCGACGGGTAACATAGCTCCCGTCGCAACCGTTAGCGGACCAGGCACGCAACTATCCGGCCCTGACCAGATCGTGCTGAACCCCGCGAGCACGAACGGCGAGCTGTTCGTGGCGGATAATCTCGCCGGCGCCATTCTGATCTTCGACAACTTCAATGCCATTACCGGCGCCACGCCTCCGCAACGTACTATCAGCGGTAACTCCACAACTCTTGTCGCCAATGACGTCAACGGTGTAGCGCTGGATCCTGCGCGCTAGCCGCACCAAAACGGATGCAAGGCAAACCGTTCCGGGGCGTAAAACGCTCGCCCTTCTTCAGTGGTGATGCATACTCCCCACAGGCCGCACCCGCAGGAACAGCAGCGCGCCTACCGGATGATCTCCGTAAATCGGGTTCAGGAAAGATGGTGTGTGATAGAACGTCACTTGGCCGCCGAAGGCCACTGAAAGGTGAGGCAGGGCTTTAAGTTCGTGATCATAGCCCAGGGTGTAGGCCTGGATGCGGGCAAGAAACTGATCCTCAAAGCCAGCAGGTTCTAGATTTTTTCCCAGCAGCAGTTCACTGGTGCGGTCCACGTTCTCAATTCGCCCCCAGAAGTTGTGCGGCTGTATGTGCAGAGTGGCTTCCGCCAGGTACCCGTTGAAATTTTCTCCGCTTGCGAGCGAGTGATTACGCCCCCAGAGCAGTGTGGCAGCAAAATTCTGTTTCTCACCCTGCCAACCGTCATAAGAAATTGAGGCGGTCATCCGCTGCAGATCCTCGATGGGATGCAGTGCTTCCGGGCTGGTGAGATGGCCAAAAGAGTATTGCGCGGTCCAGTTGTGAGCCGGCTGGACGGTCAGGCGGGTGGACCAGGAATCAATTTTTCCGGAATCTAGGTCCCAGCGATGCTCGTCCGGCTCCCGGCCATGAAAGCCGGAAGCCTCAAATCTGGCGAGCTTCCAGGCAAAGCCGCCTGTAAGCACGTCGGAGGCGATGTGCGTGGAGTCTTCCAGATGATGGCCGAGCGGAGCTATCGGGTTTTCGATGGCGGAGCTGCGGTGAGGATACGCCACAGGACCTAATGCCGGATCCCCAACCGGGGCCGCGTAAAACGAAACCAGTTGATTCTCGCCCACCCTCCAGTCGTACAGGGCAGCGATCTCCATAAGAAAATCATGCGGATGCTGTCCATCAGTGATAGGACGGCCAAATGCCGCCTCGCCCTGCTGAAACATCTCCGGATAAAAGCGATGGGTCACGGTTGCAGGTTCGAGGCTTACCATGCTCCGCAAGGTTAGCTGCCCGGAGCCGAGCGGCCGCTTGCCCATAAGCATGAACCAGTTGGTTGAGAATGTCTTGTCATAGCCTCGCTGGCCGCTCTGCTGTTCCAGATTGAGAAACGCCTCGCCGTGAAACATCAGCATCCAGGAGCCTTTTTGCTCCATGGGCATAGGGTACTGAAGGGGGGCGAACTCCGGCTGTACGCTGGTTCCGGAGGTCTCATGAGCCATAATCAGTTGAACAAGCGGAGTTGCCGGGTTGCTGCTCGGAGGGTGTTCGTGGCGCATTCCCGGCATGTGATGATGTTCGTCTCGGGCGGGAGCCTGGTCTTGCCCGAATAGCATTTGAGGCCCAAAGAACCCGAACCCGATTGCGGCGAGTAAGAGAAGATCGCACAGGCGCGAACGCATCAGGTCAACTATACCAGCGAGGGTTCAGCGCGTACTTGGATCAATTTGGCGAAAGGAAAGGGGAGCCGTAGCTCCCCTCAGAATTAATAAAACACTTTAACGTGGAACGGTTAAGTCTCGCTCCAGCCGGACTTCAAGCTGAGTGCCCTTGTCGAGCTTCATATCGCTGCCCCTAAACAGCAGGCTGGTGCCGCCACCCAGTCCGGCGCCCGCCGCCGCGCCGATAGCTGCTCCTTTGTGGCCGCCAATCACGGAGCCACTTACCGCGCCCACGGCGGCTCCGATTGCGACGTTCTCGATCACCCGTTTCTTGTCAGGCCCCTTTTTTGTCAGCTCGCCTTCATCTCCGGTGGATTTGATCGAAGGATCGCCGGGGACCCCGGTAACGGTGGCAATTAAAGGTACCCAGCCGTGGCGAGTCTCGATTTCATCCATCGCCAGCATTAAGCGCGCGCCAGTATAGCCGTGCTCGTAACGGGCGACGTGTCCCTTGATTGTGCGGCCACGGGGGATAATCAGACCGCTCGGGGTAATAAGGTCTTCACGCAGCTCCGCCTTAAAATGTTTGCCGTCGCTCAGCTTCTTGGTATCGAGCGTGTCCTTAAGCTTGATGATAAACCGCTTGCCTTCCGGGACAGCATTGGGAGGCGCTAAGTCAGCAGGGGGAGTGTAAACGGTTGAACCCGGCTCTGCCGGTGCTGCTTGCGGCCTCGTCTTAAGGACGGGGGGATTTTGGGGATTGGAGCCTGCGTCACTCTGAGCTCCGGCAATGATGCCGAACCCCAGTAACAGAGCGCATAAGAAGGCTGTCCACTTACAACTCATCGTGTTTACCTCGCGGGAGCAATAAAAGCTTGAATTCTTTCAGGTGAGCTGGACCGGTCCAAGGCAAAGAAGCTGCTCACTCCGAGTTCAATCTTTATTAACCCGGAGAGCCGCCATGTGTTGCGGCGCGAGGAAGGACATTACCGAAGTAACTGTACATTCATGGTACTTTTGGGCATGCTTGGTGCATCTTACTACTTAGGCGTGTGGCTGCATCTATTGGGTTAAGGATTGGAAATGAAGAACTGGTTATTTCCTATTACGGTGCTGGGCGTGAGCGGATTGGGCCTGCTGTTTGCCACGGAGAAAGGGCGCGAGCAGGTGAGCGCTTTTATTGATCGCCTCGCTCGCCATGGCGATCCGTTAGGCGAATTCAACAAGTTTGTGGATGAGCAACTGGATGCCATTCAGCGGGCGCTCGACAGCCTCTCTGAAGCACTAGAAGAGCCGCAAGGCTGATCAACCGGCGATCTGGTTGATTTTTTCTGCCATACGCATATCTTTTTCTGTAACTCCCCCTGCATCGTGCGAGACCAGTGCCATGGTCACCTTGTTGTACCGAATATCAATATCAGGATGATGCTGTGCCTGTTCCGCTGCGTCAGCCACTTTGTTTACAAATTCCATAGCAGCCTTAAAATCAGCGAATTCAAAAATCCGTTGAACGGCCTTTCCGTTTTGCTGCCACCCTTTCAGCTTTCCCAGAGACTGCCTTACCTCAACGTCGGTGAGAACCGGCATACGTGCACCTCGCGATGAGCCATTCTAAATGCTCCCGTGGTTGGATGCGGCTGGTGAGTCGTTGAAGTTGGAGCCTTCGCGGAGATTGAGGCGCACCGATCAGAGGAACTGCTTGTGGGTGTGCGGTGGGGAACTGAGGCGTAGCACCGAACGCCCTGAGTTTACGTGATCTTAACGGAAGTAGCCAGAACAGGAATAGTCTTAAGAGGATACGTAAATTTGTAAATCTGTGAGTTGATTTCCTTGCGGAGATCGTCCCAGATGGTCTCTGGCATTTCCATAAAGATCCGTACCACTTCCGGGTCAAACTGACGCCCACAGAACCGCTCCACCTCTTCGCGCGCAACGGCGATCGACTGGGCCGCACGATAAGGGCGGTCTGAGGTGATGGCATCGAGGGTATCAGCCACGGAGAAAATCCGCGCGCCTAATGGAATCTCACTACCGCTTAGGCCTCTTGGATATCCCGTGCCGTCATACCGCTCCTGGTGTGCGTAAACTATTTCCGCCGCTTCGGAAAGAAACGGAATTTTTTTCAGCATCTGATAGCCGCGGAAGCAGTGCTCGCGCATAATTTCGGTTTCTTCCGGGGTGAGTGCTCCTGGTTTGCGCAGGATGGCATCCGGAATGGCCATTTTTCCAATATCGTGCAAGAAGGCGCCTCGAGCGATTACGCGGATCTTCTCGCCAGAAAGCCCCATGGCCCGCGCCATGGCGATGGTGAAGGCTGTAACGCGCTTGGAATGTCCTTCCGTTTCAGCGTCCTTGAGGTCCAGCGCGTCGCCCAAAGCTTCAAGCGTAATGTCATAAGAGCGCTCCAGATCGGTCATAGCCTGCCGCAACTGCTCGGTGCGAGCCGCAACCAGCGACTCGAGATTCGACTGGTACGCGCGATTTTCCAGTTTGAGTCTCCGATGTTCGAGGGCGCGCCGAACCATCGCCAAGAGCTGCTCCCGCTCAAACGGCTTAAGGAGATAGTCGTAAGCCCCATTGCGAATGGCGGCGAGAGCAACAGAAATATCATGGACCGCAGTAACCATGATGACTGGCATGTCCGGGAATTTCTCTTTGGATCGTTCCAGAAGGGCGATGCCGTCCATCTCCGCCATCATGAGGTCAGACAGCATCAGTTCAAATTCGCCGCTGGCATTCAGGATTGCCAATGCTTCCATGCCGGAACAGGCCTGACGGGTCTTGTAGCCGGCGGCGCTCAGCATGGACGAAATGATTTCCCGAATCGGTTCCTCGTCGTCCACCACCAGAATGCGTTCAGTAGCCATTGGGAATGCTCAGTTTTCCTGCTGGGGGGAATCTAAATTTAACCCACCGTTACGATATTTACAATGACCAAATGCTCAAAATCCCGGGTTCCAATAGTAATTTGTGATATAAGAGTGCCAAGCTGACCCGATGCCCCAGACCCATTGGAGAACATGGACTTAGCGTTCCAATATGCCTTTCTCGCGGAAGGCTCAACGCTCCTGATCCTGCTTGCGGGAGCCATCCTGCTATACCGGAGTTTTCGGGAGCGTTACCTGCAACTTTGGATTGCTGGATGGACAGCATACACGATATCGCGCTTCCTCATTGCCGCCCACGTGGGGAATAGCACGTCGCTGGTTATCGTGTTCAGCGCATTCGCCAGCTTCATTGCCGCCATGGCGTTATTCGCCTGCGCGGTTTTTTTGTACGTTGACCAGAAGAAGCTGCTCTTGCCGGCCGGACTGATAATGCTGGTCGCCTTCCTTTTGGGGGTTTTGATTTACGGCGGTTCGGGTTTCAGGTTTATTCCAGCCAGGGTGGTTGATATCTCCTGGCGAGCTGTTCTGATCGCGGCATCGCTCCAGCTGATGCGTTACGCCTGGGGGCGCCTGAACCTTGGCCGCTGGCTCCTGGCAGTCATGCTGGTGATGCCGTCTTTTCGACATGCCAGGGGCGCCAGCACTGACGTGTGGCACGAGGTGCTCATTGATTTGCTGCTTGGCATCAGCATGATGACCATTGTTCTAGACGATTCCCGGGTGCAGATCCAGCGCCTGGACGTCCTCAATACTATTACTAACCAGATCTCCGTATCCCGCGGTTTTGAGCCCACTGTAGCGGTGGTTCTGGAGGAGCTGACCGAAATCAGCCGGGCTAAGGCAGCCTGGTTCCGGGTTCTGGAAGGCGACAAGCTGGTGCTTGCCGCGCATCGTGGCCTCTCCGCAGCCGCTGTCGAGAAGGGGCGCACGGTGGATCTCAACCAGAGTGTCAGCGGCTTCGCCCTACGCGAAGGTGAAGTCTACATAATGCGCGCCGCCGAAGCTGCACCGGAAGTGAGTGCCGTTCTGAAGCAAGAACGCATTCATCATGTGATCCTTGTGCCGGTGGAAGGCAGGCAGCATTCCCAGATCGGGATTTTTGCCCTGGGTGTTTCCCATTACCGGGCGCACATGGCAAATGAAAAGAAGTTTCTCAAAGCTGCAGCGCGTCAACTCGGTCTGGCCGCTGAGAATCGCAAGCTGGCAGAACAGGTCGCCCAGTCGCGCAATGAATGGGCAAGCACCTTTGACTCAATTTCCGACTTCATCCTTGTCCACGACTCCGGATATCGAATCCTTCGCGCTAACCAAGCGCTCATTGCACGGCTGAACCGCCCAGAGACTGAAATTGTGGATCGTTTCTGTGAAGAGGTGTTGCCCGGAGCGGGGATTAGCTGGAAAGGCTGCCCCTACTGCGTGCATGTGGATTGCTCCGGTGAGGAGGACCCCTGCTTCGGCGGATATTCCGTTGTTTCCAGTTCCCGCTATACCGTTGGTGCAAGCAACAGCAGCGGCGCGGTCCATGTGATCAAAGACATCACTCAGGCACGGGCTGCTGACGAACGCTATACGTCGCTCTTCAATCACATGCATGAGGGCGTTTTTGCCTCGACGCCTCACGGCAAGATCCTTGACTGCAATGAAGCGTTCGTCCGCATGCTGGGCTTCTCCAGCAAGGAGGAAGTGCTCAGCATTGATGTCATTCAATCGATTTATGTGGACCAGGGCGATCGCACCAAGTTCCTGAATGAAATGGCGCGGCAGGGCTATGTTCGTAATTTTGAGTATCAATTGAGGCGCAAGGACGGCAAGGAAATCTCGGTGATCGAGAGCAGCTTCGCCACGCGTGATCCGGCGGGTCGCATTGAGCGCTACCAGGGTGTTCTGATGGACGTGACTGAAATGAAGCGGGCCGAGGATGAAATTCGGCGTCGCAACCGTGAACTCTACGTCCTGAACAATATCGCCGTCACTTTCAACCAGTCCTTCGACCTGGATGAAATCCTTGAACTCAGCATGATGCAGATCGTCGAATTGCTGTCCACGGATACAGCATCGGTGTACCTGTTTGACGAACAAAGCAGCCAACTGGTGAAAAAGGCCGCTTACGGTCATCGCAGCGCGTTTGTTTCCGGCAGCCACTTCTTTGCTTTGCCTGCAGATTTTGTTGAATCCTTGCGCGCCGTCCACGCCGAAATCATGGATCATGAAAGCCGGCACAAGTTGCCCGAAGTGATCCAACGAGTAGTTGAAGCTGAAGAGCTTAATGCGTGGATGTGGGTGGTTCTCTGGCGAAAGGAGAAGATGCTGGGAGTGCTGGCCACCGGCAGCCGCTCTCCGCGAAACTTTACACGCTCCGAGGAAAGCGTGATGGTTGCCGTGGGCCGGCAGCTTGCGACAACCATCGAAAAAATTCAGCTTTACCATGAGACCAGGAAAGCTTACGAGGATCTGCGAAGAACCCAGGAGCAGTTGCTGCAGAGCGAAAAGATGTCTGCCGTTGGCCAGTTGATTTCCGGTGTTGCTCACGAATTGAACAACCCATTGACCGCCATTCTGGGTTATGCGCAGTTGCTGGAGAGCGAAAAGCTTGAGCCTCGAGTAGAAGAATTCATCACAAAGCTGCACAAGCAGGCGCAGCGCACACAACGGATTGTCCAGAATCTGCTTTCATTTGCGCGTCAACACAAGCCCCAACGCGTCCATGTGGACCTGCGCAGCGTCATTGAAGACACCATCTCGCTGCGAGATTACGATTTGAAGGTGAATAACATCATTGTGGAACGCGACTTTGAGCCGGTATTGCCTTCAGTGGTGGCCGACCCTCACCAGCTCGAGCAGGTGTACCTGAACATCATCAATAATGCGGCTGATGCCATGCTCGAGACCGCTTCGGGCGGCGTGCTGCGTATTCGCATCTTCAACCAAAACGGGCATGTGGTCAGCCAATTCCGCGACTCTGGCCGTGGCATCTCGGACCCCAAACATGTTTTTGATCCCTTCTACACCACGAAAGGTGTGGGGAAGGGGACGGGCCTGGGGCTCAGCATTTGTTATGGCATCGTGAAAGAGCACGGAGGCGAAATCAGCGCGCAAAATACTTCTGAAGGCGGCGCCCTGCTTGAGGTTCGTCTGCCGGCCGCAGTTGGCGAAAAGCCGGTTACTGAGAATGATCGCATTGTCGCACGCCGTGAATCCCGTCTCCACGGTCGGGTCCTGCTGGTGGATGATGAAGAAGCACTGCTGGATTTTGAGCGTGAAGTGCTCACCGCGGCAGGACTGACAGTGTTCAGCGCCAGTACCGGGAGCAAGGCGGTCGATCTCCTTCAGCAGGAAGACTTTGATGCGGTCTTTTTGGACAGTAAAATGCCAGGCTCCTGGTCGAGTGACGATGTTTTTCGGCACATCGAGAAACAACAGCCGCACCTGGTTTCCAAGACCGTACTGGTTCTTTCTGATCTGTCCGACCCGAGCGTTAAGGCCTTTGTGGACGCTACACAGGTGCTGTGCCTGGTGAAGCCGTTTGAAGTTGCGGACCTGCTGGCTATTACTCGACGTGTCATGAAGCGCAGTCGCGCAGCCGCACACTCGTAAGTGAGTTCGAGCTAACAGCGCATTTTCAGGCGACGGACAAGGGAATGAACAGCCGACCTGTTGACACCTCTCACATCAGGCGTCTCCTGCTTACAGAGGTCAGACACCCGCTCGGGTGCTTTGCACTAGCAGCGCGCTTACCATCCGGGTACCCGCAAGCCCCACGAGCGGGGAACGCACCCAGGCCGGAGCTGAGAGCAGTCGCCGGAGCCGGCCCGCGTTTCGCAAAGCAGGTGCAAGCCTGCGCCGGTACCCACTCCTGTAGCGCTCGTGAACATCCGGCAATGAACCAACGCTTTCTAGAAACGGGCGGAAGCTCTCCGCGGCCAGAACTCCGCTATGCAGCGCCAGCGAAATGCCGTCTCCCACGAAGGGATCAATAAATCCAGCGGAGTCTCCAGCCAGCAACATGCCTCGATCTTGTGTTTCTGGCCGGCGAAAGTGGAGAGCTGACGTGCTGACAGTAGGGAACTGCTGCTCCCAGTCGCGGCTTCTTCGCCATAGCAAGGGATGGAGCGCAAAGACGTGCTGCAGGGAAGTGGCAACTTCGGCTTTAACCATGGCGCAGGCATTGACCGAGTCTTTACCGACCGGTTGCACGCCGCAATAGCCCCCAGCAAAAAAATACAGATCTACCGATTGCGGTGGCGAAGCTTCACTGAAATGCGCCTTCAGTCCAATCCATTTGTCACGATTCGCAGGTTTAAAGCGTGTCAGTTGCGACCAGCGGCCGGTAGCATTAATGACTCCCTTTGCTTTTAGCGCGTCAGCTCCAATCGTCACGCTGAACAGTTTGCCCGGGAGTACTTGGCGCGCAGAAGTCTCTTCTCGTACCTCGACACCGGCATTCCTGGCCCCTTGCACCAGTGCGGCGTCGAGCTGATATCGGGGAATGCTGCGGGCGGCGGGATTGACCGGAAAGCCCAGGCTCCTGCCGTCAAGAAATATTCGCGCACCTGGAATTTCAGGGAGTGTCTGAAAAGGCCGCTCAGGGAGCAGGCTCTCCAAAACCCGCAGCGACTCGGGCGATACGAACTCACCACAGACTTTGTGTCGTGGGAATCGATCTTTGTCCAGCAGGAGCACACGCGCGCCATTTCGAGCTGCCGTAATGGCTGCGGCCGCGCCCGCGGGTCCTGCGCCCGCAACGATCAAATCGTAATCGGCTTCCACGCAATCGCTCCCATGCGGAAAAGAAAATAGGTACCGATTTCAACCTGCTCGGCGCCGGAGGAGTGCAGCATGGCGCGCATCTCTTCGACCGTGTAAGCGTTCCTGACGGATGCCGGAGCATCATGGCGTGTCACACGGCTGCGGTAAAGGGGAAAACCCGCGTACGCCAGCGCCAGATGCAGCGGGTGCCGTATCAGATCGTGAACAAAGAATGCATGCCGGGCCACTCGCAATCCTTCTCGGACGAAGTGCCCGATCTCTGGCGGTCCAAGATGATGCGCAAAAAGCGAGCAGCCCACCACATCAAAACTTGCGTCGGCGAAGGGCAGAGCCAGCGCGTCGCCGCAGACTGAGAGATGGGCGCCATTCATGTGAGTGGCAGCGCGATCAAGAATCATGGCTTCAGTCTCAATGCCGCTGTGCAGCAGTGAAAGCCGCGTGAGAGTTGCTACGTCCCCGCTGCCACCAGCAACATCCAGCCAGTAAATCCTGCGCAGCCCTCTTTGTTGTGCGATCCGGTGCAGCACCGAGCGTGTGGTGCGAATCCCGCCGAACCGGCGGTTGAACATGCGCAGGTCAGTAATCGAAGCCTTTATTTCTTCCGGCGTACCGGCGTCCGAGTCGAGCAGCTCCGGAACCATGGCGCGCTTCACGCTTACACCCGCTCCAACTCTTCTTCGAGCAACTGCTTGTTGTAAAGCTGCGTGTAATAACCGTTGCGCGCCAGCAACTCCTCATGAGTCCCCAGTTCCACAATGCGGCCGTGATGGAGCACCGCAATGCGATCGGCGTTGCGTACTGTGGAAACTCTATGCGAAATGAAGATTGTGGTCCGGCCCTGCATGAGCTCATGAAGGTGATTGAGAATTTTCTCTTCCGTGTAGGTATCAACACTCGCCAGCGCATCGTCGAGGATCAGGATGCGTGGATCGCGTATGATGGCGCGTGCGATCGCGCTGCGCTGCTTCTGTCCGCCGGAAAGCGTGATCCCACGCTCTCCTACCGTAGTCTGGTATTGTTCCGGGAATCCTTCGATATCGGCGGCGATACTGGCAGCTTGGGCCGCTCGCTGGATCTGCTCATCGGTAGCCGATTCCACCCCGAACGCGATATTCTCACGCACAGTCTCGCTGAAAAGAAACGTTTCCTGCGGCACAAATCCTGTATTGCGGCGAACCACCTCCAGTGGATAGTCGCGAATCGAACGGTCGTCGAGCAAAATCGTCCCGCGCGGCGCGTCGTAAATTCGCGGAATCAAACTGACCAGAGTCGTCTTGCCTGACCCGGTGGGGCCCACAATCGCCAGGCTGGTTCCAGCAGGGATATCAAGATTGATGTCCTTCAGAACGGGTGTTCCATTGTAGGCAAAGTTCAGATTACGGAACTGAATGTGACCGTGGATCGCATGGGAGCCACCGGCGCGTGCTTCCTGGTCGGTAATCTCAGGCTGCGCTGTCAGGATTTCATTGATACGCCCCATGGACGCTGTACCGCGCTGGAAAATATTAATGACCCAGCCTAGCGCGATGACCGGCCATGTCAGCATGAGGATGTACATGGAAAAGCCGTAGAACTGTCCCACCGTCATGCGGTGCGCAAGCACCTCCCGCGGGCCCAGCCACAGCACGACCGCGTAGGCGAGCCCCAGAAGAAACTCGAGCGCGGGCCAGAGCATTCCCATCAGCCGGGCGAGGGGAAGGCTGCGCGTAACGTACTCCCGGTTCGATGTTTCAAACAACGCAGTTTCCGGTTCTTCCTGAACGTATGCGCGTATCAGGCGCGCTCCGGAAAGGTTCTCCTGCACGCGTGAGGAGATATCAGAGAACTGGGCCTGGATCCGCTCGAAGCGCTCGTGGATCTTGCGCCCGAAATACTGAATGATGATGCTGGCCAGCGGCAGTGGTGCGAAGGCGCAGATGGTCAGCTTGGGGCTGATGTGCCACATGAAAAACAAGGCCGCCACGGTAAATACAATGGTGTTGGCGGAGTACATGATGGCCGGGCCGAGCAGCATGCGGACGGCATTCAGATCATTGGTCGCACGCGCCATAATGTCGCCGGTGCGGTTCTTCTGATAATAGGAATAATCGAGCCGCGAGAGGTGCGCGAACATATCGTTGCGCAGATCGTATTCAATCTCACGCGAGACGCCAATCACAATCCAGCGAGTTAGAAACTGAAAGATCCCTTTGGTCAACGCAATCGCAAGCAGGAGCAGCGAATACACGTAAAAGGTGTGCCGCACGGAGCCTGGCCGGAGACTGTCGATTGCACGTTGCAGAACCTGCGGAAAATATACCCAGATGCCGTTGTTGCCGAAAACGGTCAGAGCACCCCAGAACAGGGCCCAGCGATACTTCTTAAGATATGGGAAAAGTGGCCGCAGGTTTTTGAGCATGAGCCTTAAACCATGATTTTATCAGGCCATGGAAAGGCCATACTCGCGTGGGTCCTCAATGCTAAGAGAAACTACATGTGTTCGTTTCCGAACGCTTCTTTTCAAATTCGAACAACAAAGTCCGGAGTAGCAGGTGAAATCCGGAGCTAACGCGGGCTTGTCTCAATCGTCTAATGAAGTAGCATCGCAGTAAATCTTTGAAACTTTCGAATGGGTGTGAGCGTATTTGAAAGTGATGCAACCTGCGGATCGTGGAAAACGATTTGCAGGAGATAAAAATATGGAGGCTTAACGCGCCCACGGTTTGGCAGCCCCAGGTGCGAACAAGCCTCCGAGTGAAGAGCGGGCACTTGGTGTGTCCGGCTCGGATCACGTACGGAATTCTAGGCCTTTGGCGGAAAAACGCAACTTTTTTCTGTCGTCCGGCCAAGCCTTGGGCTGCCCCAGCCGTTCCCGACGTTTTCGGGCAAAACAAGGAGCCGTAAACCCATGAAATCTTTACTCTCTATGAAAACAGTGATGCTCTTCCTTCTGTTCGCGTTCGCCGCTTCGGCATTCGCTTCTGACGGCGGGAAGGGAAACTTCCAGATTTCCGATCCGGTTCAGGTGAATGGCACAACTCTTCCTGCCGGGAGCTACACGGCCAAATGGGAAGGCAGCGGGCCGGACGTCCAGGTGAGCATTGTGCGCTCCGGGAAGACCATTGCCACAGTCCCTGCAAAACTGGTGCAATTAGACCAGAAGGGCTCAAACGACGCGGCAGAGTATCAGACGGCCACATCTGGGAAGCGCGAGTTGACCGCCCTGCACTTCTCCGGGAAGAAGTATTCACTCCAACTGGGAAGCACATCAGCCCAGCTGATGAAATCCAACGATTCAGTCAAATAATTGCCGCAGCAGCTTTCCACGCGGCCGGGCATGGCATGCCCGGCCGCTTTCCGTTAGAGAAATGGAAACTCGCAATTGCAAGCGAGTTGGATCGGCGAGCCTATGAACCTGGAAAGCGAATAAACAGGGACACCTTTGGGCCTTGCACGTCCATCATTCGAGCAAACCCGCTTGACGGTATATACTTTTTTTCTGGCCGGAACAATTTTGGAGGAGCTCATTATGCATTTTGTTCTGCGGCAATCCGCTAGAAGCCTGGTTGCCCTTGTGCTGCTGACTGTCTTTATCGTTCCAACCAACCTGCTGGCGCAAAGCCACGTGGTTTCCCCTGCGGATCTCCAGAAGCAGGTAGTCGAATCTTCGCAGGTACGTAAGCACAATGTAGAGGTCGTGCAGAATTTTCTTTCCACGCCGACGGCTCAAAAGGCGCTCAAATCTTCCCATATCGACCCCCGCCAGGTACAGAATGCAATCTCCACGCTGGACGACCAGGAACTGGCGCAACTCGCAGCGCGTGCCGACAAGGCTCAGGCTGATTTCGCCGCAGGTACCCTTTCAGATCGCGATCTCATTCTGATCATCCTGGGCATTGCTGTGCTTGTGCTGATCATTGTTGCAGTTCGCTAAGAACATCTCCATGCTTCAAGGCTTGCCGCAGAGGCTCACGGTCATTTTGTGCCTCTGCGGCGCTGTTTTTGCGCAGAGTAGCGGCGTGTGGCTCGATGTTCCGTTCGTCCATCAGGAAAAAGACGGATGCGGCGCTGCTGTGATTGCAATGCTGATGGAGTACTGGCACAAGCAGCAACCACGCCCTGACGACGCCCAGATTGATCCTGTGGAGATCCAGCGCAGCCTCTATTCGCCGAAGGCGCATGGAATCTACTCCTCTGATCTGGAACGCTATCTGCAACACCAGGGCTTTCGTACTTTCACCGTTCAGGGCGATTGGGAGCTGCTGAGGCGGCATCTCGAGAAAGGCCGGCCTCTGATCGTAGCGCTCAAGCCGCTAAAAGGTCAGTCTTCGCTGCATTACGTCATCGTTGCCGGACTTGATTGGAACAACAATCTTCTTCTAATCAACGATCCCGCGCGACGGAAACTGCTGAAGGTGGATCGCGGTGCCTTCGAGAGTGAATGGGAGGCCGTTCGGCGCTGGACGCTCCTGGCCCTTCCCCGGTAGCTGCACTCTCGTATCGATGAGTGATCAAACCATGGCGGGCATGCCGTTGAATTACTTCAAGCGCCGATTACAATAATCCCCGATTGTCCAGAGCACTCTTAAGATTTCCGCGAAGGATCGTCCTGGCCTTCTTCTGCACGCTTGCGTCCATGCATGCGCAAGATACGGTCAGCACAGAACACTTGTTCGCGCAAGAACGCTGGGCTGAACTCGCTGCGCGCCTCGGCAGCGTTAAAGAAAAATCGGCGGAACAGGAATATGAGTACGGCCTTGCGCTGGCTCATCTTGCGTACTGGAAGCAGGCGCATGCAGCCTTAGCGCGAGGTGCACGATTGCGTCCTCAGGATAAGCGCTTTCCTTTGGAACTGGCTGGGATAGCCTTCAAGAAACACAACCATGGGCAGGCTCTCGGGTATCTCCGCCGCGCATTGGGGCTGGATCCCAAAGACGGCTACGCAAACGAATTCCTGGCGACTATTTACTTCCTTGAAGGAAATACCGAAGCTGCAGTGAAGTATTGGAACCGGCTCCCTCAACCCCGGCCTGAGATTGCGAAATTTATGAACGATCCACCTTTACGGATGCGTCCCGTCTTGCTGGATCACGCATTTGCGTTCAGTCCTGCCGCCCTTTTGACGCTTCCGCAACTCCGCGCCACAGAAGCACGGCTGAACGCCCTGGGGATTTTCTCAAGCTATCGTCTCGATCTGCCCGCCCGGCCTGATGGACGGTTTGACTCAGTCTTGCGAGCACAGGAACTTAATGGTTTTGGCGATGGCAATATTAGCGCCCTCTTGCGCACTTTTCGCGGTCTGGCGTTTCAGGAGGTCACGCCTGCCTACTACAACCTGCACGGATCAGCCACCAACATCTCAGCACTTGGCCGATGGGACCCGGATAAGCGGCGTTATTGGGCGCAGCTCTCAGCCCCGCTGTTCCGGACTCCGCAATGGCGCTACATGATCAGCTTTGATCTTCGCAATGAGAATTGGGAAATCCGGAACGGCTTCGCCGGTCCGGCGCCGGTGCTTGCATCGCTCAACTTGCGCAGGGAAGCGGGTGCGGTGGAGATTGCAAGACTGGTGGGATGGCGATGGCGATGGTTGCTTGGAGCGGAAGTTTCGCACCGAGACTTTCGCAACGTCGTGCCCGGACTCGCGCTACCCCAAGCGCTGCTGGAGCAAGGCTTCCAACTCAAGCAGACCGCCGGCCTAAAGTACGAGATACTGAGCTCGCCCGAACACCGTTTGCGAGTTTCGAGCGCGCTGTTTTCAACCGCGGGCCGTTTGTGGTCGCACTCGGGAGAGTCGTTCGAGAAACTTCAAGCATCACTTGAAGCGCATTGGTTTCCCAGGTTGCGCGGTGATGATCTTGAGACCTCGTGGCGGATGCATGCTGGAAAGACCTTTGGCCAGCTTCCTTTCGATGACTTATTTATGCTGGGGCTGGAGCGCGACAACGATCCCGCTCTGTGGATGCGCGCCCATATCGGAACACGCGACGGTCGCAAGGGAAGCGCGCCGCTGGGGACGGAGTATTTTCTCGCAAGTTGGGAAACTGACAAAGATCTTTACAGCACCGGCCTTTTCACTTTCAAACTCGGACCTTTCGTTGATACAGGCACGATCAAAGACGAAGGAACACTTCTGGGATCGCAAAAATGGCTCGTGGATACCGGAGCCGAGGCTAAGCTGCGGGTGCTGGGAGTTGGCGTTGCGCTTGTCTACGGCAAAGACTTGCGCACGGGGAACAACGCCTTTTACGTTACATTGGCCCGGTAAGCGTCTTCTAAAATGGCATCCATGCGTGCACTGGTCATCGGCGGAACTCGCAATCTCGGACCTGCAATCATTCAAGCGCTGCTTAAGAGTGGATATCGTGTGACAGTTTTTAATCGCGGCCAGACGCCGGACGACTTACCGATACAGGTCAGGAGGATCCGTGGTGATCGCAGTGATCCGGCGCAGCTTAGAGCGGCAGTCGCCGCTCAGGACTTTGACGTTGTGATTGACACCACGTTGT
This sequence comes from Candidatus Acidiferrales bacterium, assembly GCA_035553195.1. Taxonomy (GTDB): domain Bacteria; phylum Acidobacteriota; class Terriglobia; order Terriglobales; family Acidobacteriaceae; genus Angelobacter. The sequence continues at coordinate 20,962 of DATNDP010000243.1, read as the reverse complement.
ACACCGGCGCTGAAGCTGAAGCTGCGGTGGAAGTGTTTTCCGGTCGTGTCGGACGCTACCTTTTCATCAGCACAGGGCAGGTTTATCTATTGCGGCCAGGGCTGGAGCGGCCTTTCAAAGAGCAAGACTATGAAGGCCCCCTCATGCCTGAGCCTTCTCGCGAAAACGAAGACGACCACAGCAACTGGCTCTACGGTCATGACAAACGGCAGGCGGAAGATGTCTTCGCTCGAGCGTGGAAAGAGCGCCGCTTCCCTTATACGAGCCTGCGCTTGCCGATGGTGAATAGCGAACGAGACCACTACCATCGCATCTACGGCTACATTCTTCGCCTACAGGATGGTGGACCAATTCTGGTGCCGGATAGTCCCGCTCTGCCGCTGCGCCACGTGTATGGCCAAGACGTGGTCCGAGCCATTACGAGCATTGTTGAGAATGAGCACGGGATAGGTGAAGCGTACAACATTGGGCAGGATGAATCTGCATCTCTTGAGGAATTTCTCAACCTTCTATCAAATCTCACCGGTCGGCCACTGCGCATCGCTCGCTTGCCTCGTGAGGTGCTGGAGCGGGCACGCCTTCTGCCTGACTGCTCTCCCTTCAGCGGGCGCTGGATGTCCGCGCTTGATAACGCCCGCAGCAAATCGGAATTAGGGATCAAGTACACACCTCTAGCTCTGTATCTCGAAAAGCTGGTCAGGTTTTTTCTCTCGTCTCCGCTCCGGGAGGTGCGAGAATACGCGCGGCGCGGTGAGGAGCTGACACTCGCAGCGCAAGTTGCGGCAAAATCTGATCTGCCAGTCTGATCTGCAACGTCTGAGCCGTTGCCTAGCCGAACAAGAATCTCTGCCTTTTTCCGGCAGAATGGCTTTTTACCTGACTGCAATAATTTCCTGGGCCGAGCATTTCTTTCTCATTGCGCCGGATACTTTGGCGCATCAACACCGCGCGACTCTCAGCTTCTGCATATTTACACAAATTAACAGCGGCGTGAGAGTGATCCTCCCTCAACTTGTGTTTTGTCTGAGCAAGTGGTCAGAAAGACCAGGAAGAGAGAGAGACAGGGAGGACATTTATGAAATCAATGAGAGCGTTACTGCTGAGCGCCGCACTACTGACCAGCGGTGCAAGCTTTGCAGCGGCTCAGGCGATTGTGCCGGTGCAGTGGGGGTATGGTTCGCATCGCGACGGCGACGACCGCCAGGCATTTCGCGATGGGTATCGTCAGGGACAATTGGACGCGCGACAGGGGAGACGGTCTGACTGGGATGACCGCTGCCAGTACCGTGAAAATGATGACCGTGTAGCGTTCCGCAATGGCTACATCCAGGGGTATCGCGAGATCAACGCGGGCTACCGCCGTGGCGGCGGCGATCGCGACGCTGATGATGGCTACTACGGCGGCGGCCGCGGCGGCTATGGCACATATGGCTTCAATGCGGCGCGGCAGTACGGATTCCAGGATGGTTTCAACGACGGTCGGGGTGATCGGAATAACGGACACAGCTTCCGTCCGACGCACGACGGAAACTACAAGCACGCAGATCGCGGTTACGATCCGCGCTTCGGCAATGTCAACCAGTACAAAGCCTCTTACCGGCAGGCCTACGAGCAGGGATATCAGCAGGGATATAACGGCGGAGCGTGGCGGCGGTAAATGACGGAGTTCGGAAGGCGTAGGGCCGAACGTTTCCCGACACACAGAAGAGATGCAGTCAACGCTGCATCTCTTTCTGCGTTCTAATCAAGTGCTTTACCTTTAGTTTCAGGAAGCTGTGTGGCCATCAACATCGCGAGCAGAAAAGATATTGCAGAGAGAGAAAAAGCCCAACTCAGATTTCTCACTTGGGCAAGTCGTCCGATTGCGTAAGGCGCCAAAGCACTCAGCGTGCGAGCGCCGTTGTAAGTAAAGCCCAGAGCGCGCGCCCGCACGCGAGTAGGGAAGAGTTCGCTTCCGATGAGCCCGGAGCCGGAGAAAAAACCGGTACCGAAAAATGCCACCAGTGCACCGAGCACCATGATGGCCCACTCCGAACGCGCGGCTGCATAAATTGGGACCAGCACTGCCGCGCATAGCAGATAGAGTACGAATGACCGCTTGCGTCCAAGCTTTTCCGCCACCCATCCAAACGTAATGTAGCCCGGAAACATGCCCACAAGATTGAGCACCAGCAGCAAAGTAGTAATTTGCATCAAGCCGAATCCGCGGCCGCCCTTGCTGACCGGCAATCCGAGATAGGGTGGGATCCAGGTGAATAATCCCCACCACGCGAACAGGCCGAAAAAATTCAACAGAAACAGGAACACTGTGTTTTTTCTTAGCCCAGGAGAAAATATTTCCGAAAAAGGCGTGCGCTCGCCCTGGCTGGCCTGTTTGTGTTCCTTCCACATCTCCGATTCAGGCACGCCTTTGCGGATCCACAGGGTGACCAGCGCGGGTACAACGCCGACAAAGAACACCAAACGCCAGTTTTGTGTCGCGGAGAGGATAAAGCCCGCCGCAACGGCCGCAGCCGCATAGCCCCACGCCCATGAGCTCTGCACAATCGCGATGGCTTTGGCACGCAGGTGAGTCGGCCACGTTTCGGCCACAAGAGTCGCCCCGGTGTTCCACTCGCCGCCCATGCCCAGTCCAAGCACGAAGCGGAAGAACGCCAGAACAGGAATCGAGGTCGCCAGCCCCGATCCCACAGAACACAGCGAATAGGTAAGTATGCTGAGGATGAGGGCACGGGTGCGGCCAATGCGATCGGCGATAAATCCGAACAGGACGCCGCCGATGCCCGATGCCAGCAGAGTAAACGTGCTCAACCAGCCGGCCACAGATTTGCTGATTCCGAACGCCGTCATCACGTGAGCGATGACCAGGCTGTAGAGCATCACGTCAAAGGCATCAAGCGCCCAGCCCAGCGCAGCAGCAATGAGCGTGCGTTTCTGTGCGGATGAGACCTCAGACAATCGAAAGGTGCTGGCGGCCATGGGTGATCTGCATTCTAGCAGCGTTCCACAGCAAACCTACCATGGAGACACGGAGGCAGGGGAGCAGATTTGATAATTGAGTAATCTGGTAATTGGGACTTTCAATGACGTGGTGGCAAGCCTGCCTGAATTACTCCGTGGCTCCGTGGCTCCGTGGGGGAATTGCTTTTTGCAACAAGGTGAAAATACCGCCGTGCCCGGTGCACATCTCTGGCAATCTGCTCCCGCAATGCTTCGACTGAAGGAAATTTGATTTCAGGGCGGAGGCGGTGTTCAAAGAAAATTTCCACCTCCGTTTGCGCCGTCACCTCCAAAGGATGGAAGTTGAGCAGGTGGGTTTCAATGGCGAATGAATCCTCGCCAAAAGTTGGACGATTGCCAACGTTCGTGACTGATTCGAACATCTCCTCGCCCACACGGGTGCGCGTCACGTAAACGCCATTGCCGGGCGTCATTTCGTCATAGCGGCTCAGATTGATTGTGGGAACGGTGTATTTGTGCCCCAGCCCGCGCCCTCTGCCGGGTGCTGTGGCGATGCTGAAAACGCGTCCGAGGAGCCGCCGCGCCTGCGTTACCTTGCCTTCCATCAACAGCGTACGGATGTGGCTGCTGGAGACCGGATGCCCCCGCAGCATCATTACTGGATAGAGCTTTACCTGAAATCCGAGTTCTCGGCCCATTTCCGCCAGGCGCTGTGGGGTACCTTGTGCTTTGTGACCGAAGCGGAAATTTTCTCCTTCATGAACTTCTATCGCCCGCAACTTGCGGCAGAGGATCTGGTGGACGAATTCTTCGGCTGTCGTGATTGAAAAATCGCGGGTGAAAGGGATGACCAGCAGCGCGTCCAGCCCGGATCTGCTCAGCACACGCTCCTTCACCGGCTGGGGAGTGATGAGGAGCGGCGCAGCGTCTGGTCGAAGAATACGAAGCGGATGTGGAGCAAACGTTACGACCACCGCGCGGGTCTCTCTTTCGCGCGCGCGGCGTACCACCTCGCGGATGACCTGCTGATGCCCACAATGGATGCCGTCAAAGTTTCCTACCGTAACCACAGTTGGGCCAAAATCGCCTGGGACCTCTTCCAGCGATCGAAAGATCTTCATGCGATCTCGAACTCCAGTTTCAGTCCGTCGTGGGCGAGCCGAACATGCGCGGGCAGATCATGGTTCGTCTCTTCGTGGGCCAGGTCGTGCGAGATATGGGTAAAAAATGCACGCTTCGGCTTAAGCTCGTCCACTAGCCGGAGGGAATTGGCAACAGTCGAATGCGTGGGGTGCGGGCGGTGTCTCAGCGCGTCGAGGAAGAGTATGTCCAGTCCCTGAAGCTGCTGCATGGAATGCGATGGAATCTCGCTGAAGTCGGTGAGGTAAGCAGCGCCGCCAAAACGAAAACCGTGAATCACTGAGTCGCCGTGCATGATCTCCACAGGTTCGAAGCGCGCACCGAACAAGTCAAGGGCGCCGTTGAGGCGGTTCATTTCTACGCGCGCAATGCCGCCATATTTGTAATTTGCGTCAAAAATGTAGCGGAAAATACTCTCAACGGCGCTGGCAGTTTTGTCATGCGCGTAGAGCGGTATCCTGTCTTCGGCTCGGAAACTTAGTGGCCGCACATCGTCGAGCCCGAGAATATGATCGGCATGCGCATGCGTGTAGAGGATGGCGTCAATATGCCGAATCCGCTCCCGGATTGCCTGCTGGCGGAAATCCGGAGTGGTGTCAATGAGCACACACCGGCCTCCATACTGAAGCATGATGGAAGGCCGCGTCCGCTGGTCCCGGGGATCGCTGGATGTACACACCCGACAGGTGCAGCCGATGGTCGGCACCCCCATTGAAGTTCCGCTGCCCAGGACCGTGAGGACTGCATTCATTTCTTTTCTGGCGCAGGCTTTGCCGGCTGCTCAACAGCCTGCTTGGCAATCGCATTGGTCAGCTCGATCCATGCCATTCTCAATTCAAACAGAACGTTTTGGAGCATGGTCCGTTCTCTATCAGAAAGATTGCCTTTGGTTTTGTCGTGGAGAATCGTAAGCGAATCAATGGTCTGACGTGCGCCGATGATATCCACCCTGGGCTCCTCGCCTTCGGTGCGCAGGGCGCCCATTTGGATCAGCGCGCTCATGTAGAGCGATTCGACCACTTTCTCGAAGGTCATTTCAGGATAACCGCCCTGAGCTCCCAAACGCGATTGGAAGATGTCATCAAGTTTTTTCCCGGATGCGCGGTATTCCTGGTGCTGAGCTAGCTGTTCTTCCACGGTCGGGGCTTCCGGCATTTGTTCCTCCGGCGCAGGAGGCGCCGTTTGCGTTGGCTCCTGCGCGGGCGCAGCAGGCGGCTCGGCAGCTTTGGATGTCGTTTCCGGAGCCGCCGTCTTTTCTTCTTGTTCTACGGGCACTCCTGCACGGGGTTCACCTTCCGCACCAAACCGGCGCCGGTCACTTACCACAAAATCTAATTTCTTGTCAGTCATTGCGTCCTCAGGTCAACTAAATTCTTCAAGTAATCGATGAAGTACCAGGCGGCCTCAAAGTCATTCCATCTGGAAAGGCAAATCAACTACGGTTGCCTTTACTCCGTTCAGGTCGAGCACACGGTTTTCCGGCACCGACTCCACTCGCACATAACCCAAACCAATATTCCGCGCCCCGGAACCAGATGGTACGTGGGCCACACTCGTGACTTCCGCGAACGTGCGGCCATCGGCTTCAAACTTGCCAAGCGCTGGTGCAGTTTCGGCAAACTCGAAGCCGCTAAACTTCCGATGCACCTGCCCGCGTGAGCGGATTCGCTCGACAATCTCCTGCCCGATGTAACAGCCCTTGTTGAAGTTGAGCGCATGCGTTTGGCCCGTCTCCTGGGGCAGGTCACGGTCGCGTACGTCTTTTCCATACTGCGGAATTCCGTGCAGAACGCGCCAGACTTCCAAAGCTTCCGCTCCGACCGGCTGAGCGCCCGCACTGCGGATCCGGTTCGCGACTGCTGAAGCATGTGCCGCGTCTGTCCACAGCTCAAACCAATTCGGCTTGTTTGCTCCTCCGCGGATGATCTGGGCATTAGTATCGGCAAGCGTTACATCTCGAACTTCCAGGGGCTGAATGCCTGTGATCGCGAGACCGGCAGCAGCCAATGTTTCGCGAGCTTTCGGACCAGCGACCCCAATCGCAGTGATCTCATTCGCCGATTCGGTGAGCTCCACCTTGTCCATGATGATGAAGCGCCGAAGGGTCGCCAGCAGTGTCTCCACCTGTGTGCGATCACTTTCCAGCAGCAACGACTCTCCGCGATTGAAGATGGTGAGATCGCCCAGGATCCGGCCCTGTGCATTCAGAACAAAATTGTAAGCGCCACGATTGAGTTGAAGGTCGCGAACGTCGTTCGTGACCATATTGTGTAGCCAGCGCACACGGTCTTTGCCGCTCACGCTGATGAGCGCGCGCCACTTGATCTCGAAAACACCGCAGCCGGAACGGAGAGACTCCAGCTCAGATTCGGCACTAGCGAACCTCAGGGCGGCCTCTGAGCCGAGATACTCTCCACGGGTCGCCCCACTCAGAGCGGGATCGTGATGTGTTGCCGCCGGCGTCATGCTCAATCTTTGATTATAGCCAAGCCGCCATTCGCCTAAGAAGTGGCTCTAAGGCTCGCCGGCCGCATAAAAACAAAAGGCCTCGGTCACCCAAGGCCTTTTTTGAAATTCACCTGTACTAAGTGGTGCGGATGAACAGAAGCACGAACGTAAACAGCACCAGCGATTCAATGAACGCCAAGCCGATAAACAGGGCGAGCTGAATACCTGCCCTGGCTCCAGGATTGCGGGCCAGGGCTTCAGCCACAGATCCTGCCACTCTACCCTGACCAAGTCCGGCCAGCCCCGCAGCCAGCCCCATGCCCAGGCCGACGCCGATGGGCACGGTCCAGTTACCGGCAGGCGTTCCTCCGGGCGTTTGCGCATATACCGGCGATGCGATCAGCAAGACCGCAGCCACCAGCAGGAATAGTTTGAGTTTCATCATGTTCTCTCCTAGTAAGTTGCTGCCAGTGGGTGGTTGACTTCCGACTTGGGAGGCGGAGTCCTCACGCTTGCAGCGTTTGTTGAGCTTGTTCTAGTGTTCCTCGCTCACTGCCATGCCCAGGTAAACCAACGCGAGCATGACAAAGATGAACGTCTGCACGAGGGCGACAAAAAGATGCAGCCCGAGAAAAGCGACGGGGATAAGAATCGGCACAAGCGAAAAGAACGCCTGCGTCACCAGGTCGCCGGCAAAGATGTTGGCATAAAGACGGACGGTGAGAGAAAGGATGCGGGCGAAATGGCTGATCACTTCGATCAAGAGCATCAACGGCGCCAGCAACCAGATCGGCCCGATAAACTGCTTGTAATAGTGCAGCTTGTGGTGACGAATCCCGTGAAAGTGATAGTAGATGAAGGTAACGACGGCGCAGCCGAGCGGAACCACGGCTTTGGCCGTAGGAGACTCAAATCCGGGTACCAAGCCGATAATATTGCAGAGCAGAATAAAATATCCCAGCGCCAGAGCGTAAGGGACATACCTCTTGTAGCCGTGACCGATCACTCCTTCGGCCTGATCGGCGACAAATTCTTCCATCATCTCCGCCATGTGTTGGACCTTGCCCGGTTTTTCCACGGACAAACGTGAGCGAATCACAATAAAGAAAATGATCAACAGTAGAACGACCAGAATCTGCATGGCCACGGTGTTCGTGATGGGCGCAGAAGGATAGGCCGGCTCAATGCCGATGCGGTGCAGCAGCGCCGCTGCAGCCGGGGCGAAGAGGTGGTTCAGGATCTTGGTAAACCAGAGTTGCTCAGGCATATGGGTGTATTACTTCACATCCAAGTGTCAGATTTCAGTTTAATTGTTTACCGGTCGCGACTGCTTCGTAAATGCCCTCGCACATCGCGGCTATAACCGGGAGACCAAGCCCCGCGATGAATGCAATTCGGGCGTGGGGGTAACTCCTCAATATAACATACGCGGCGGCCAGAACAAATAAGTAGCGGCCCACGAAGGAGAAGACAACCCTCTGTTGTGAAGGCTGCTTTGTGCCAGGCTGGAGCATCCTCTGGATGGTCAGACCCGTTCCGTGATGAAGCCAGACGAAGTTGAGATAGGCCAAAACGGCGCCTATGGCAAGGCCCGCGGCGCTGCCCCAGCCACCCAGCAGCGCGGCCAAGCCAGTTCCGGCGATGCTCAGCACAGCAGTGATACGGAGCATCCTTTTGTATGCGCCGGAAAGAAACGCCTCAGCTTCCGCTGAGAGCGGCGGGTGTGGCGGCCCGCTCATGATTCCTTGCTGGCGCGAACGATAGTCCGGATCAACTCATAAAAACCGGCAACGCAGCCCAGCAGCAGTCCCGCCAGAGTCATCCAGGTCGTTTTCAACCAATGGTCCAGGGCTTCCCCAATCACGATCCCGGCAACAATCGAAGCAGGAAGTACAAAAGCAAGATGGCTGTACTTGCCAATCTGCCGCCATATGTTTTCGTCGGGATTCTTTTGTGGCGGGACATCCGGCATGCAGCCAGTTTAGCAGCGGCATGCCGCAAAATCATTGTGACCTGGCGCTTTCAGAGTGCCTCGGTGGAGGGTGTACCCGAAAAACGTGCGTCCGCTAGCCCTCTTTAGTAAGCTATACCTGCATGGCCGCGGAAAACACATTCGATATCGTAAGCAAAGTCGATCTCCAGGAAGTGCACAACGCCGTCCAGAACGCGCTCAAGGAGATCCACACCCGCTTTGACCTGAAAGACAGCAAGTCTGAAATCGATCTTGAAGGCAAGGATGCCATCATTCTGACCTCGTCAGATGAATACAAGCTCAAAGCTGTGAATGACATTCTGCAGAGTAAGCTGGTCAAACGCGGTGTGCCGCTGAAGGCTTTGACCTATGGCGCGGTGGAACCAGCGGCGGGGTCGCGTGCCCGGCAAAAGATCACCATGCAGCAGGGCATTCCCACGGAGAAAGCCAGAGAGATTGTCAGAGTCATCAAAGACTCGAAGAAGAAAGTACAAGCGGCCATTCAGGGTGATACCGTACGCGTCAGCGGGAAGGACCGCGATACCTTACAGGAGATCATCACACTTTTGAAAGCCCGCGACTTCGGCATTGATATGCAGTTCACCAACTATCGCAGCAATTAAGGGGCCTGATTGAGTTCACCTGCCACGGGTAACGGCAAGGAAGTTTTTGAGTTGCTGCGCGACGACCTGGCAGCGATTGAACGCGAATTCGGACGCGATACCGTCTCCACGGTGCGCGCGATCACTGAAATTGGTGAACACCTGCGTGCCGGCGGCGGCAAGCGAATTCGGCCTGCGCTGCTCCTGCTTTCCGCCAAGCTCTTTCCACACGATGAACGTTCCGCGGTCCGCCTGGGCGCAGTGGTGGAAGTAATTCACACTGCCACCCTGGTGCATGATGACATCATTGATGAAGCCAAGACCCGCCGCGGCCGGCCCGCAGCTAACACCCAGTGGGGAAACTCCAAGTGCGTGCTTGCCGGCGACTGGCTTTATATGCAGGCCTTCAAAGTTGCGGTGCAGGAGCGGAACTTTAAGATTCTCGACGTCCTCATTCATCTCACGCAACAGATGGTGGAAGGCGAACTGTTGCAGATGGAGAAGCTGGGCAAATGCATCTCTCTCGACGAACACTTTGACCTGATATTTCGCAAAACGGCGTGCCTTTTTTCCGTTTCCATGCGCCTGGGCGCTGTGCTCGGTAAAGCTACCGAAGAACAGGAGAGCCGCCTGGCCGATTACGGTCGGCATCTCGGGCTTGCATTCCAAATCGTGGATGACGTTCTTGATCTCACGGCCTCAGAAGCGGTGCTCGGCAAGCCTGTGGCGAGCGATCTCCGCGAAGGCAAGGTCACTATGGCTGTAATTCACGCCCTCGATCGGTGCACGGCCGCGGAACGCAGGCTAGTGGAGACCGTCCTGGAGGAGTGCGCTTTTGTCAGCGTGAATCACCAGCAGATTCTCGACATGCTCAGGCGCTACGGTTCCATCCAGTACGCCTACGATGAAGCTGCTAAACACGCTGACGCCGCCCGTAAGGCCATCTGCAGCTTTCCCGATTCGGAGATCAAGCGCGCTCTGCTGATGATCCCTGAATTCGTGGTGGCGCGAAACAGTTAAATCCTCGACAGCTTGCAGGCACAGAAAAACCTTGCCGCTACGCAGCAGATCATATAAATCATCGCAACTGCAAGCAGAGCTGTTGCCGACGCTGGACTGTTGATTGCGTGTTGAGTCCTTATTGAGCCATGCTGCCATACCTTCTATACTGAAACCGGAGAACAGTGTGGCTCTTTCCGCCGTAATTGTCGATGACGAGCAGCTTGCCCGTGATGAGCTCAGCTATCTGCTCAAGGCCGTGGACGACGTGAATGTCGTGGCGCAAGGCCATAATGGCCTTGAAGCAGTGCACCTCGTTAAAGAGCACTTGCCCGACATTCTGTTTCTCGATGTGCAAATGCCCGGTCTCGACGGTTTCGGCGTGATCAAGAAGCTGCTGGATAAGAAGCTGCCCATGCCGCAGATCATCTTCGGCACGGCGTTTGACCAGTATGCGGTCAAAGCCTTTGAAGTGAATGCCATTGATTACCTGCTGAAACCGTTCGACAAGAAGCGCGTGCTGCAGGCCATTGATAAGGCCCGCAAGCGCGTGCAGACACCGGTGGCCGCGAGCAACGAAAAACTCGATTCACTGGTGAAGATGCTGGAAGCGCAGAGGCCGCAAAACTCCAAGCTTCTCCTGCGCTCTGCAGGCAGGCTGTATCTCGTGGATCAGAAAGACGTCTGCTTCGCTTCGATTGAGGATGGCATCATCAGCGTGGTCGCCACAACGCATGAAGGCCAATCCAACTGCCGCACTCTCGAAGAACTTCTCGAAGATCTTGATCCTGACATGTTCTGGCGCGCGCACCGCTCCTTCGTGGTAAACATCAACCGCATTAAGGAAGTGGTGCCCTGGTTCAAAAGCTCCTACCAACTCCGAATGGACGATCGCAAGCAGACTGAGATTCCTGTAAGCCGCGCGCAAACCAAACGCTTGCGGGAACTGTTCGGGCTTTAGGATTCACTGGCACAACTCACTCCGGCCGCACTTCTGGTATCACTGCGAGTTCAACTCGCTTTGATCCTCGCAGCACGCCAAGCTGTGTTGTCCGTCCAATGCGCTCCTCAGTTAACAAGCGATGCAGCACGTCCACACCTTCCACCGGTTCGCCTTCGAGCGCGATGATCACGTCACCCGGCAGCAATCCCGCCTTGGCCGCCGGCGTGCCCGGTTCGGCCCCCAGCACCAGCGCTCCGGCTGCATGTTTCAAATCGTAGTGTCGAGCAATGGCACGATTTAACGGGGCGGTCTGCGCCTGCACGCCGATATAGCTTCGGCGTACCACGCCATAGTGGATCAGTCTGCTGGCGATGAACTGTGCCGTATTGACGGAAATGGCAAAGCATAAGCCCTGCGCCGGTAGAATGGTGGCCGTGTTGACTCCTATCACTTCTCCGGCCGCGTTTACGAGTGGCCCGCCGGAATTGCCCGGGTTTAGCGCTGCATCGGTTTGAATGACATCTTCGATTAGTCGCCCGGATTGCGAGCGCAGGCTGCGACCGAGCGCGCTCACCACACCGGCGGTCACTGTGTGCTGAAATCCATACGGGTTGCCGATCGCCACCACGAGCTGTCCGACGCGGATTTTGCGTGAATCGCCCAGCTTGACGGTACGAAGGCCCGGAGCATCGATCCGAAGCACTGCCAGATCGGTATCCGGATCTTCGCCGATCAATTGCGCCTGAAACTCGCCCGCATCCGGCGTCAGCACTCTGATGCGCGTGCCTCCGTGCACCACGTGGCTGTTGGTAAGCATGAATCCATCGGGTGTAAAGATGAAGCCGCTTCCACTGCCACCCCGACCGCGGTTGCTTTCCACCTGGATCCGCACCACCGCCGGACTAACCCATTCGGCTACTCTGGTCACGACGCGGGAGTAAGCATCCAGGGCTTCAACTTCTTCCAGCGGAACTGCGTCCCATGGCCTGTCGGCAGCGTCAGGCATGGATACGTATTGAAGTAAATCATCCATAGCTCCATTCGATAAAGTTTGAAGCAGAAAAGATTCAGGGCAGGCTCGCGCTCCATGGAGATAGGCGCAACTGCGTCTCGCTCGTGGATTGAGAGAGTGGCACAGCCGCCCTCGGCTGTGCTGCGAAAGCGGATTAGCCCCGTGTTCTTTAACAAACGGCCAGGAGAGCTGGTGTATGGAACTCGTCCAAGAATGCGAAACACATACCATTTGATGAGGACAAGAAATCCTCAATTTCTCTGAAAGACGCTCGTACACAGCCGAGGGCGGCTGTGCCACAATTTCAGCACGTCCAACGGTCTTCATCACGTCACCGTTTACAATTCCACCGTGAACGATCTCAAAGGCAAGACGGTCCTTATCACTGGTGGTGCCCGCCGTCTCGGACGCGCGATGGTGCTGGCTGCCGCTCGCGCTGGCGCGCAAGTAGCGTTCACCTACCTGAACTCGCTTCAGCAAGCCGATGAGACTGGCAGAGAACTGGGGCATCTTGCCATCAAGTATCGCGCCATCAAGTCCGACGTTCGCAGCGAAAACAGTGTGGCCCGAACTGTCGAAACAGTGCTCGACACGTTTGGCCGGCTCGACGTCCTGATTAATAACGCGGGTGTATTTGAAACCATGCCGCTTGAGAAGATCACGCAGGAGCAGTGGGAGAACGTCTTTGCCACAAACGTCGGTGGGCCGTTCCTGATGACCAAGTATTGCACCCCAGCCCTGCGTGAAGCCAAAGGACACATCGTCAACCTGGGCTCGCTAGGCGGCGAGAAGCCCTGGGTAACTCATGCCCACTATTGCGCCTCCAAGGCGGCCTTGCACATGCTCACCCGCGTAACAGCCAAAGCTCTGGGGCCAGAAATCGCGGTCAATTGTGTGGCTCCGGGGATGATTGACAGCGGTGAAGGCGAGCACGAGCGAACTTTGTTGAAGCGCCTGGCGGAGCGTGCCCCGACAAACCGGAACGGAACGCCTGAAGACGTGGTGAGCGCGGTGATGTACTTCGCCACGTGCCCGCACTACATCACAGGGCAGATTGTCACGGTGGATGGAGGTCTTGGCCTTGTTTGATTGTCTGCGCTAATCAGGCAGATCAGCGTTGATCAGCGGTGGGGTTCTGGCTCACAAACGCCTTCACTACAATTGATCTTGGGTCTTTGCCCAGGGGGATCATTGTTTCCAGCACCGGCTTGTCAGGTTGCCGGTCTCCTGTGCGATCGATGAGCGACAACACGGAAAGATCCCCGGTTCCGCTATTGATAACCAGCAGCATCAACTGGTTGGGGGAGACTGCCAACCCGTCTGGATGGCCACCGACGGGAACCGAAACGGTCCTCTTGCCGGTATCGATACTGTACACGGCAACAGAATCTGATCCGAAGTTAGCCACGTAAAGCAGGGAATTGTCCAGTGAAACCAGCGCTCGCACCGGCCGATCGCCGATCAGAAATGTGTTACTCACTTCGTTGCCGCCGGTGATGATCTCTGAGATTGAGCTGGCGCCGAAGTTGCAGACAAAAACTTCACCTCCGTCTGGCTTCACCGCAATTTGAATGGGTATATCGCGGACATCGAGCAGAGCAAGGAGTTTGTTGGCCGTCAGATCCACCACGGCCACCTGCTTTGATCCGCTGCAGGCCACGAATACTTTGCTGGAATCAGGCAAAATGCCAAGGTCCACGGGCTGAGCGCACGTTTTCACTTTGGCGCGAAGCGCTAGCTTCTCGGCATCGACAATAGCAACTGAATTTTCATCGCGCAACGCAACGATGACCAACCTTCCGTCAGGCGTGACCCTGGCGAGATTGCTGCCGTTACCGGTGGGAACCACCCGGATGACCCTGCGCGCGTCCAGGTCAACCACAGAGAGGTTTGCGGAGCCCGAGTTAGCCACGTAGGCGCGTTTGCCGTCCGGCGAAACCGAGATGAAAAAGGGCTTCCCGTGCACGCCAATCACCGCGGCGACTCTATTTGTCTCCGCGTCAATCACGCTGATGTTATTGGAGTCAGTATTGGCAACGTAAATCTCGTTCTTCCGAGGATTCACTGCCAGCCCAGTCGGGCTCTTGCCCACAGGCACAATCGCCTTGATGGCGAGAGCGCGCAGGTCAACTACCGTCACGCTGTCGCTTCCGCCATTGCTGACGTACGCGTACTCGCGATAGTTCGGGACCGGTTCAGGTGTTCCGCGGCAGCCGCACAGCGCAGCCACAAGGCATAAAACGGCCAAGCCAACGCGGCATTGGTAGGTGCGAGAACGCAACTTACTTGCCGGCCTTTGCCATGGCAGGGTTGCTGGAGGGTTCCTGCACGCTGCGATGTACCACAGGAGCAATCTGGCGGATCTCCGCCATCAGCTCGTCAAACTGATCAGGAAACAGCGACTGCATGCCGTCTGATAGCGCACGGTCCGGCTCGTGATGCACTTCCACGATTAACCCATCCGCGCCGACGGCGACGGCCGCCCGCGACAGGGGAACAACTTTGTCGCGCTTTCCAGTGCCGTGGCTGGGATCGACAATGATTGGCAAATGGCTCGCCTTCTGCACTGCGGGCACAATGCTGAGATCGAGCGTGTTGCGGGTGTGATCGGCGAAGGTGCGAACTCCGCGCTCGCAGAGAACCACCTCATAATTTCCTTCGCTCAGGATGTACTCTGCCGCCATAAGAAATTCCTCAAGCGTCGCTGACATGCCACGCTTCAGCAGCACCGGCTTGCGCACTCGTCCGGCCTTCTTCAGCAGGGAAAAATTCTGCATGTTGCGCGCGCCGATCTGGATGCAGTCGGCATACTCGGCCACCAGGTCGAGTGATTCGTTGTCGATCGCTTCAGTCACGATCCTCAGACCGAAGCGGTCGCGGATTTCCGCCATGATCTTCAGCGCTTCTTCACCCAGGCCCTGGAAAGCGTAAGGTGACGTACGAGGTTTGTAGGCGCCACCGCGAAAGAAGCGGGCGCCGGATTTAGCTACGCGTTCGGCAATGGCAAACGCCTGCTCACGCGATTCAATCGAGCACGGGCCGGCAATGATCCCCAGATCGCGCCCGCCAAAACTGCCATCCCCATCCGCGAAATGAATGACTGTGTCCTCTTCCTTAACGTCACGGCTGACCAGTTTGTAGGGCTTGGAGACAACAATCACTTCCTGGACGCCGGACATCTCCTCCAGCGCTCCTGCCTCCACTGCCCCCTTGTTCCCGGTGATGCCGATGGCAGTGCGCTGGGCGCCCGGAATGGGATGCGCCCTGTAACCGAATTGTTCTATCCGTTCACAAACGGCGCGTACCTGTTCTTCCGTGGCCTGCGCCTTCATTACGACCAGCATGATGACTTCCCTCTAGTAAGCAGTTAAGTTTACTGTGATTTGGCGCGCCGGAGCAATGAAAACCCGCATGTTTAGCGTGTTAGAATCAATCATTTAGCGCATGTCGCCCGGGCAAACAGAGCGTAAGCGGAAGCTTAGCATGAAGGACGTGCTGCTTTGGTCGCATGGAGAACCGCCTCCTCCTGGTCCGCGACGCATTGGCATCCATACTTCCACAGCCGGCGGGGTTGAGATGGCGGCAGAGCGTGCCTACCGGTTGGGGGCGAACTGCTTTCAGATTTTTTCGTCGAGCCCACGGCAGTGGAAGCCTTATTCTTTGGCTAAGACGCAATGCGATGAAATGGTCCAACTGCGCGAGAAGTACAACATTTCGCCTCTGGTAATTCACAGCAGTTATCTGGTGAACCTGGCCAGCGCGACGCCGGAGTTCCATCGCAAATCGGTGGAGGCGTTTCGCGGCGAGCTCGAAAGGGCGCTGGCGCTCTGCGCAGATTACGTGGTACTACATCCCGGTTCATTTCGGGGACGCAGCCGCGAAGAAGGGCTGCAACTGGTTGCATTATCGATTGCTGAAGCGGCCCAGGGACTTGAACTGGAGAAGGCGCATCTTATGGTCCTCATTGAGAACACCGCCGGGGCTGAGTTTTCTCTGGGTGGATCGTTTGAGCAGGTGGCGCATCTGTTGGAATATCTGCGGCCGGTTTGTCCTGTGGGGGCATGCATTGACACGTGCCATACCCACGTGAGCGGCTATGACATTGTGAGCGCAACCGGCTATGAAGAGACGATGATGCGCTTGGACGAGAGCATCAGCCTCAAGGACGTCCGCGTGTGGCACTGCAATGACGCCAAGGACCCGCGTGGCTCCAAACGCGATCGTCACGAGCACATTGGCAAAGGGACGATTGGCCTGGAGCCATTCCGGCGACTGCTGAATGATCCGCGAACCGAGCATTCGGCCTTCATCGCTGAAACGCCCATTGATGAGCCCAAGGACGACCTCCAGAACGTCGCTCTGCTGAAGTCTCTGGTCGCAAGAGAGGTAGCCCCGGCCAAGGTTCCGGCAAAAACAAAAAGAGCTTAAGATAGAACATGGCTGAGATTAAGGACATTCCCGCCAATCCTCCCCAGCGCCAAGCGGACGACCGTTACGATCCCCATCGCATAGAAGAAAAGTGGCACGCCCGCTGGCAGGCCGAGCCCAAACTCTTCGCGGCTGACCCCGCTGACAGCACACGCAAGAAGTATTACGTTCTGGAGATGCTGCCTTATCCTTCCGGCGTCCTTCACATGGGACATGTTCGCAATTACGCCATTGGCGACGCGCTTGCGCGTTACATGTGGATGCAGGGCTACAACGTGCTTCATCCCATGGGATGGGATTCATTCGGCCTTCCCGCCGAGAACGCAGCCATTAAGAACAAAGTTCCGCCGCGGCAGTGGACGTTGCAGAACATTGCGCACATGAAGCAGCAGATGAACCGCATGGGCTTCAGCTATGACTGGTCGCGCGAAGTCACCACCTGTTTGCCGGAATACTACCGCTGGAATCAATGGTTCTTTTTGAAGCTCTACGAGAAGGGGCTCGCCTACCGCAAGAACAGCAAGGTGAACTGGTGTCCCGAGTGCGCCACCGTGCTTGCCAACGAGCAGGTGGTGGGAGGAAATTGCTGGCGGCATGAAGATACGCCGGTGGTGCAGCGCGAGCTGGAACAGTGGTTCGTTCGCACAACCGCATACGCTGAAGAATTGCTTCAGGGCTTGGATAAGCTTGAGGGCTGGCCGGAAAAGGTTAAGACCATGCAGCGCAACTGGATTGGCCGCAGCGAAGGCGCGCTGGTGGATTTCAAGATTGATGGCCCGATCGGACGCGCAGGCGACAAGGTTACGGTATTCACGACTCGCATTGACACCATCTACGGCGCGACCTCCATCCAACTGGCTCCGGAGCACCCGCTCGTCGCCGATCTCATCGGCAACGATCCAAGCCTTCATGCAAAGGTTGAAGAAATGCTCGCCGAGCAGAACAAGGCCAAAGAGCGCGGCGAAGTGGAATCGATGGACAAGCACGGCGTGTTTCTCGAACGCTACGCCATCAATGCGTTCAACCAGGAAAAGCTCCCAATCTGGGTAGCCAATTACATCCTCATGGACTATGGCACTGGCGCCATCATGTCAGTGCCTGCGCATGATGAGCGCGACTACGAGTTCGCACAAAAGTACGGCCTGGATATTCGCGTGGTCATCTTGCCGCGCCGCATTGGCCAGCCACCGGCGGACGGCGAGGCGGAGAAGCCTGTGCTACCGTACACGCCCAAGGACAGCCTGCTCATCAACTCGGGAGAGTTCAACGAGCTCTCGAATGAAGAAGGCATCCAGAAGATGACCGCTTTTGCGGAGCAGCACGGCTTTGGCAAGGCGACCGTCACCTATCGTTTGAAGGACTGGGGCATTTCCCGCCAGCGCTACTGGGGCACGCCCATTCCCATGGTCTACTGCGAAAAGGATGGCGTGGTGGCTGTTCCCGAGGACCAGCTTCCCGTAGTGCTGCCTGACAACGTGGATATCACTTTACAGGGCGGCTCGCCTTTGGGACGAGTGCTGGAATTCGTGAACACAACGTGCCCCAAGTGCGGCGGGGCCGCGCGGCGCGAGACCGACACCATGGACACGTTCGTCGATTCGTCCTGGTACTTCTACCGCTACACCTCGCCGCAGAGCAGCGGCAAGCCATTCGAGACAGCGAACATTGATTACTGGTTTCCAATCGATCAGTACATCGGCGGCGTGGAGCACGCCATTTTGCACCTGATTTACTCGCGCTTCTGGACCAAATTCATGCGCGATCTCGGCCTTGTTCATAACGACGAGCCGGCCACGCGACTTTTCACTCAAGGAATGGTGATCAAGGACGGCGCCAAGATGTCCAAGAACAAGGGGAACGTAGTCTCGCCCGACGACATGGTGGCCCGCTTCGGCGCGGACTCCACGCGCTGCTATGCCTTGTTCGCCGCGCCGCCCGATCGCGACCTCGACTGGCAGGAAGCAGGTGTTGAGGGCGTACACCGATTCTTGAGCCGCGTGTATCGCTTTGTGGTGCGAAATGCCTCCGCAGCAAATGGCTCACAAGGCAAAAACGGAACGGGCTCGCTCACAGCAGAGCAGCTTTCGCCCAAGGCGCGCCAGATACAGCGCAAGCTCCACCAGACCATCAAGCGCGTGACCGACGACTTCCAGGGCCGCTGGCACTTCAACACATGTGTTGCAGCGATCATGGAATTTGTGAACCAGCTTTACGGCGCGGAAGAAGAGATCGCTGCAGGCAAATTTCCGCCTCAGTTCCTCGCGGATGTCCAGCGCAAGCTGGTGTTGTTGCTTGAACCCTTTGCGCCTTATCTCGCCAGTGAGCTCTGGGAGATGCTGGGCGAAAAAGGTGATCTACTGCGCCAACCTTGGCCTCGGTACGACGCAAGTTTGGCCAAAGAAGACGAGATCGAATATCCGGTTCAGATTAACGGCAAGCTCCGCAGTCGCATCACGGTTCCCGCGGACAGCCCGGAAGAACTCGTCCGCGAGCGTGCGTTGGCAGAAGAGAAAGTTAAAGTTGCAGTTGAAGGAAAGCAGATTGTGAAAGTGATTGTGGTTCCCGGCAAGCTGGTGAACATTGTCGTCAGGTGAGATGAGATGTTCCCTACGGAACGTGTGCTTTGGGTCGGAATAGCAGTACTTGTTTTTGGATGCACGTTTTTGTGGGCGTGCGTCCGAAGCGCGCGTAGGTCTCTAAAAACAGCTTCTCATTGCTCGGCGCTGGGGTGCTGCTTACTTGTGTTCTAATGGCAATTCTCTAGGTTGTAGAGCCAATGCAACTCGGGAAGGGTGCTACGAGGTTTCTTGTGCTTTGTGTGTTCGTCCCTCTGGCTGTGAGCCTCGTCTATTTGTTTGACCGAGTGACAAAAAATTGATGAGCTGCCACGCGGTTCAATTGATCCGCGTGCATCCTCGCAACCCCGCGGTGAGCTTTGGTTTTGCTTTACAGCTAACACTCGAATCAGGCACAATCATTCATGGAAGCCCAATCCATCGTCATTCTCGACTTCGGTTCGCAATACACGCAGTTGATTGCGCGCCGCATCCGCGAGCTGAAGGTCTTTTCCGCCGTTCTGCCCTGTTCCGCCTCGCTTGCTGAGATCAAGAGCTACAAACCAGCGGGAATTATTCTGAGCGGCGGGCCATCGTCGGTCTACGATCGGGACGCTCCTCCTGCCGATGAAAGAGTGCTTAGCCTCGGGCTGCCCGTGCTCGGCATCTGCTACGGCCTGCACTTCATCACGCAAAAGCTTGGCGGTCAGGTGGTGCCGGGACCGAAACGTGAGTACGGCCACGCCGAAGTCACCATCTCCCATGCTGATTCACGGCTGTTTCGCGGCCTGCCGCCATCGATGAACGTCTGGATGTCGCACGGCGATGAAGCCAAGGCGCTGCCTTCCGGGTTCACCGTGGTTGCGCGCTCCAGCAATGCCCTGGCCGCCATGGAAGATGACCAGCGCCGCGTTTGGGCGGTGCAGTTCCATCCCGAAGTTCAGCACACAAAAAATGGCCTCGAGCTGCTGCGCAATTTTGTTTACGAAATCTGTGGCGCTCGCGGCGACTGGACGCCACAACACTTTATCGACGATACCATCCGCCAGGTGCGCGAAACCGTAGGCGAAAAGGGAAGAGTGATCTGTGCACTGTCGGGCGGCGTAGACTCAGCCGTCGCAGCCACGCTGGTCAATAAGGCGATTGGTCGACGCCTGGTTTCGATCTTCGTGAACAACGGCGTGCTGCGCAAAAACGAGTTTGAAAAGGTGCAGCAGAACCTGAGAGACAAACTGGGCCTGAACCTTGACGCGGTGGACGCGAGCAAGCGATTTCTCGACAAGCTGGCCGGCGTCACTGATCCTGAAAAGAAGCGCAAGATCATCGGCAATGAGTTCATTGAAGTTTTTGACCAGGAAGCTCATCGCATCGAGCGCGAAATTGGCAAGGTGGAATGGCTGGTTCAGGGAACGCTTTATCCGGACATCATCGAATCACGCAGCGTGCGCGGCCCTTCGCAAACCATCAAGTCTCATCACAACGTGGGCGGCCTGCCGGAAAAAATGAAACTGAAGTTGATTGAACCCTTAAAAGACTTGTTTAAGGATGAAGTCCGCCGCATTGGGCGCGAGCTGGGGATGCCGGAGGAGGTCCTTCAGCGCCAGCCATTTCCGGGTCCGGGACTTGCTGTACGTATCCTTGGCGAAGTCACGCCGGAGCGGATCGCCCTGTTGCAGGAAGCCGATGACATTGTGGTGACCGAAATCAAAGCCGCCGGTCTTTACGGCCAGATATTGCAATCCTTTGCCGTGCTGCTTCCCATCATGTCAGTGGGCGTCATGGGCGACCAGCGCACCTATGCGTACACCTGCACGGTCCGTGCAGTCCATTCCGAAGACGGCATGACCGCCGACTGGGTGCCTTTGCCTTATGAGGTATTAAAGAGAATTTCCAATCGTATTG
>DATNDP010000242.1:0-8223 GCA_035553195.1 Candidatus Acidiferrales bacterium | reverse complement strand
AATCCCCACCACAATGCGATAAATTGCAAAAGGCACAAACCCGCGTTGCCGCACCCAGTGCATGAACCAGGCAACCACCGCCAGCGCCACCACGAACGAGACCACAAAGCCGATCACCAGCACTCCCCACTCCAAACCGTTGGCCGGCATGCGTCCCAGCGGCTCGGCGCCATGCTTGGGGTGGAAGGTGCGGAAGAGGTCATAGGTCACGGCCGCCGCCATGGTAGGCATGGAGAGGAAGAAGGAAAATTCCAGAGCCGCGGGCCGCGACATCCCCACCACCTGTCCCGCGCTGATGGTCGACATGGAGCGCGAGGTTCCCGGAAAGACCGCCGACGCGATCTGGCAGACGCCAATCCAGATTGCCTGTGGTGTAGTCATCTCTTCCATGCGCTCAGTTTGAAATCGGCTTCCCGGCCTCGGCTGGCCGAAGAGCGCGTCTACGATCCACATCACGATGCCGCCGATCAGCAAAGACCAGCCCATGACATAAAGGCTCTCCAGGTGCTTGCCGATTACCTTGGTCAGCAGCAGCGCCGGAATGGCCGTGCATACAAACGCAATCAGCACGAGCGTAAGCGGATGATTCAGCGCTGTACGTTCACGGCGTTCACCTCCCGGAAACGTGGAGAGAAAGCGAGCAATACGCGAGCGGAAATAGATCGGCAGGCAGAGAATGGCGCCAAGCTGGATCACAATGGAGTACATCTTCCAGAATCCATTGCTCAGGTCGATCCCCAGCAGCGCTTCACTAATGCGCAAATGCGCGGTGGAACTGACAGGCAGAAATTCAGTCAGCCCCTCGATAATCCCCAGCAGGATGGATAAGAGACAGTCGTGCATTGAATTTTACTTTTGTGCCTCGCGATGGCCTTCGGTGGGAATTTCCAACCCCTGTTGCAGCGCGAAAACAAGAGCTGCCGTGCGTGGCTTCCAGTCGCCTTCAGGATATTTCGTTGAAATTTCCTGCGCGATCTGCAGCGCCTTGCGCTTCGCCTTCTCGCTCTTGTCGTGCTCATTCTTGCTTTTGAACATGTCTACCAGCACCGCCTGCCGCCAGGCCGCCTTGTAGAGCGCCTCCGGCGCTTTGGGGGACTGGGGATGCTCATGCGCGTAGCGCTCGTATAAGTCGCTTTCTTTTTCCGGGCATTTGGTCTCGCCCTTCCAGCTTCCGCAGATTTTATTATCGAGCAGATCGTAGGCAGCCAAATCGGCCCATTTGGTGCGCGGAAACTTCCGCATGAGCTCCCGCATGGTGGTTTCTTCTATTTCCGATCGCGCATCAGGGTCCATCTCGCGTGCTGAGGGTCGCGCGAACACGCCTCTTTTTTGCAGCTGCCATTCCAGGTCTGCGGTATGCCAGAACGATTCTGCCGCGAGCGGCGAATTGGGAAAGTACTCGTAAATCCGGTAATAGAGACGCATGGCATCTTCATCGGCGTGCTTGCGGCCGTTGTCCGCCTCGCGCTCAGCCTCTACGGCTTCGCCAAAGATGATCTGATCGCCATTGGGCGTGCCGCTGGTGATCACCAGCCGCGCGTCGGTCCAACCAGTGATCGTTCGGGGAGCGCTGAAAGAGTTTTGCGACATCGTGACCATGATGTGGGCCCAGAGCTTGCCTTCAATTTGGGAGGTTCCGATCAGCCATGTATCGCGCCCGCGGCTGGGACGCGCGACCTGCGCCGCGTGCTCGTCCGGCGTCACATACATGACCACGTCGCCGATGACAGTGCCATGCTTCTGGTCGGTTATTTGCGCTGAAGCGGCGCAAAGAGCGCCGGCCGCGAACAGCAACAAGAGCGAGAGAGCTCTGCACCGGTTCATTCAGGCGCTCCGTACACGGGTATATCATGCTGCAATTTATAGATCAGGTTCATGGCGCGGACGCTCCATTCCCCCTGCGCCGCATTGCCGGCCAGTTCCTGAGCAAGAGAGAGCGCCTTGTTATGAGCGTCCTTGCTCTTGTCTTTGTTCTCCATGATCCGGTAGATGTCCGCGACCGCCGCCTGCCGGTAGGCCGCATTAAAGATCGCCTCCCCGAACCTCGGCGACTGCCGGTGTTCACGAGCGTATTGCTCGTACGCCGCGGATTCCTTTAGCGGGCAATCGGGCAGGCCGTTCCAGTCGCCGCACATCTGGCTGTCAAGCAGGTCAAACGCCGCCATGTCTGCCCATTTGGTGTGGGGGAACCTGCTGATGACGTCGTTCAGATAGGCATCCTCAAGCGGCGCGCTGCGCTGCTCTTTGGCAAGCTGGCGGCGAATGTCAGCCGAGCGCCAGAGTGACTCTGCAGCCAGCGGCGAGTTGGGAAATACCTGTGCCACTTCGTAATAAAGGCGCATCGCATCCTGCGCCGCTCCTTTTCGTCCGCCACTCTGTTCCGCCTGCTGCTCGGAATCCACGGCCTCGCCATAGACAATCTGGTCGCCGTTCTGGCTGGACGCTGATACTACCGGCTTTGCCTGAATCCATCCCGTGGCTTCACGCGCCGGCTCGTTTTGAGTTTTCCCGGGAATGGCAATTGAAACTTTGATCCAGGATTCGTTGTCGCTTTTTCGTTCTTCAAGGATGCTGAGGTCGGCCCCGCGGTCGGCGGTCATGATTTTGTCGCTGCTGCCGGGTGAAGAGTGCAGGTCTGTGCTGCGGACAAGGGTCGCGCGCTCGGCGGCAAAAGCTACAGCGCTCCAGACAAACAATGCCGTGATTGCGGCGGACCGGACGAAATTCATAAGTGCAATTTAGATTTTACCCGTCAGGATGTCCGTGAATAGCTGCGGTTCAATGTTACCGCCGCTGACCACCGCAACGGTCTTGTCCGATTGCGGGATCTCATGGGCGTGGAACATGGCCGCGGCCGTGGTGACCGCTCCGCTGGGTTCGGCCAGGATGCGTCCCGCAAACAGCAGTTGCCGCATCGCCTGTTTCATCTCGTCTTCCGTGACAGCCACAATCGCGTCCACGTACTTGCGGATATGCTGAAAGTTGATGGGTCCCACGCTCTGCGAGCGGAGACCATCGGCCAGTGTCCTGGCCGCATTTTGCGCAAGCGTGAACTGGATCTTCCCCGTACGCAACGTCTCCCGCGCATCTGCGGCGAATTCCGGCTCCACGCCGATAACCTTTACTCCCGGCCGCGATTCTTTGATCGCGGTGCCGATTCCGCTGATCAGCCCGCCTCCGCCTACCGGCGCCAGCACTACCTCCACGTCTTCCAGATCCTCAAGAATTTCCAGGCCAATGGTGCCCTGGCCGGCAATGATCTTTTCGTCGTTGTAAGGGGGAACCGGAACCAGCCCTTGTTCCTTTTCCAGTTCTTCGGCCTTACGGATGCGGTCTTCGCTGGCCGGACCCACCAGAACAATCTCCGCGCCGAACGCCCGTGTCGCTTGCAGCTTTACCTCCGGTGCATTGCCCGGCATTACAATCACCGCTCTTACCCCAAGTGCGTGGGCAGCATAAGCCACGCCTTGCGCGTGATTGCCGCTGGAGTGCGCTACTACGCCTCGAGCTTTTTCTTCGGGCGTAAGCGATGAAATCTTGTTGTAGGCCCCCCGCAGCTTGAACGATCCGACCGGCTGCAGGTTTTCCGGCTTAATAAAGATCGCCCGGCCCTGCGGCAGCTTGCAGCTCACCAGCGGAGTGCGCACCGCTACTCCGCGTAAGAGTTCGCGCGCCGCTTCAATGTCGCTCAGCCCAACCATGTTTTCTGCTTGCGATCTTACCATCTGCATTTCAGCGCCCTGCCTTTGCTTCACTTAACTGGTCTGCTTCCTGAAGCACACCCGCAAAGAAATGTACCAGCGCCCATTTCTCTGAGGGAGGCTCTCCATTGCCCGCGTTCACGTGCGTAAGCGCCTGGCTGATCAACACACGTCTCAGTGCCGGTTTCGGCACATCGCGTTCCAGCCAGAGAGTTTCTGCCGGAGGAATGATGTTGTCAGACGCGCCGTGCAGCAGATAGACGTGCGTCTTAAGCCCGTCGAGCTTGCCTCGGGGAGAAACCGCTTCCAGGTCCGCCTGCTGTTTCGCAATCTCGGTCGCAAAATCCTGCTGGAGTTGGTCACGATGATGGAGCAGCAGGTCCAGCGTCTTCTTGCCTTGCGGGCTCAGTGCAGCAGCGGTCTTCATGGCCTGCGGATCTTCCCAGAGCCATTGCCGCAGCGCTTGCCGGACCACGGGCACGTCGCGAGCGGAAAAGAAATCTTCAAGATGAGCATAGGCCAGCAGCAGCGCGCCGTACTCGTGCGCCTGCGAATGAACCTCTTTCCCATCCGGGCGTGTTTCTACATTGGCTGTATAGAATCGCGCCACCCTCGCCATGTCTTCATATCCTCCCACAGAGAGGACAAAGCCAATCTTGTCCGCGTACTGCGGCCGCGTGGCAGCCATCAACGACAAGCTTCCGGCAAAGCTCAGGCCAATGACGCCGATTTTCTGCTTCAGGCGAGTGCTCAGGATGACGGCCGAAGCCCCAATGCTATCTATGGTTCGCGGCGTGATTCGATAGTCAGCCAGGTCCTGGAGCTCGGGGGTCATCACCTCAACTCCAGCGCCGGCCAGCGCTCGCGAAAGATTGATCATGCGCGGGTCGTTGATGCCCAGGTGGTGTACGCCATGCAGAAGCACAATTCCGCCGCGGCGTGCGCCTTCTTCCGGAATATACAGGCGGAACTGCATGGGGCCTTCCGCAACCAGTGCTGAGTCATCCTCCTCCCGCAATGGCTGCCGGGCAAAATCGGCAATAGGCCCGTGTGCGTTGGGATCGCTCACCCGTTCCAGCACCGCGGCCGCGCGCAGATGCGTTTCCGCAACCTGCCGTAGCACAAGCACGGCCAGGACAAGGAGCAATAAGAGAAAAAGCAGGTAGGTAAGCTTGCGCGAGCCTGGGCTTCTGTCCACTAAATCTCCAGGATGACGGGCATGATCAGCGGACGGCGCGAGGTGGTTTTGTTGATGTAGCGCTTCAGGTCGGCGCGGATCTTCTCTTTGATCACACCGTAGTCGGCCTTTTCCTCGGCCGTAGAGTTGTCCAGGGTAGCGGCGACGATGCGGCGCGCGTCGTCCACAAAGCCGTTTTCACCGCCGGCGGCAAAGCCGCGCATCACGATTTCCGGAATGGATTCCACCGTTCCCTTCAGCTTGTTGATGGCAATGATGGGCAGCACAAAGCCGTCTTCGCTCAGGTGACGCCGGTCCTTGATGACGAGATCTTCCACTACTTCCGTGCGCGAGCCGGAGTCAATGCAGACGCGCCCGACCTGGATCTTATCCACCTTGCGCGCGCCCAGTTCGTCGAACTCCAAAACGTCGCCGCTCTCCATCATCAGCACCTGGCCCACGGCGCCGTGCATGGAGCGAGCCAGGTCGGCGTGGATCCGGAGCTGGCGGTACTCACCATGAACAGGAATGAAATAGCGCGGTTTCACCAGGTTCATCACCAGCTTGAGCTCTTCCTGGCTGGCGTGCCCGCTCACGTGGACTGGAGGCGTGGAGCCGTCTTCGTAGATCACGTTCGCTTCGCGCCGGAACAGGTGATCGATCATCCGGTAAATGCCTTTTTCGTTGCCGGGAATGATGCGCGAGGAAAGTACCACCGTGTCGCCACGCTCAATTCTGGCGTGCTTATGGTTGTCCACCGCCGCGCGCGAGAGGGCTGACATGGGCTCGCCTTGCGTGCCGCTGATGAGCACGCAAACCTGGGCCGGCAGGTACTCCTTAATTTGTCCTGGATGAATCAGCACCCCTTCCGGTATTTCCAAATAGCCAAGGTCGAGCGCGATTTCCGTGGCTTCAGAAATGGAGCGGCCCACCAGCGCGACTTTCCGCCGGTACTCGCGCGCCATCTCAATGGCCACCTTGATGCGATGAATCGAGGATGAGAAACAGGAGATAAACAGCCGCCCATCAGCGCGGGCGAAAATCTCATCAAAGCGCCCGGTCACGGCGCGTTCGCTGGGCGTGTAGCCGCGGCGCTCGGCGTTGGTGGAGTCCTGCAAGAGCGCCAGCACGTTCCCCTCTTTTCCATACTCGGCGAACGTGTGCAGGTCGAACAGCCGGTTGTCGGTGGGAGTGGGATCAACCTTGAAATCGCCGGTATGAATCACCACGCCGAGCGGGGTGTGGATGGCCAGGGCGACGCAGTCCACCAGGCTATGCGTTACCTGAATGGGATTGATGGTGAAGGGGCCCAGGTTGAAGCGGGTGCCGGCGCGGATTTCGCGCAGATCGGCGTCGTCCAGCAGATTGTGCTCGTCCAGCTTGTTTTCCACCAGGGCGAGCGTAAATTCAGTTCCGAAGACCGGGACCTTCAGCTCGTTCAGGACCCAGGGCAAGGCGCCGATGTGATCTTCATGCCCGTGGGTCAGGACGATGCCGCGCACCTTCTCGCGGTTCTGAGTGAGATACGTGATATCCGGAACTACGATATCGACGCCCAGCAGCTCGGTTTCCGGGAACATGAGGCCGGCGTCAATGACGATGATGTCTTCGCCCCAGCGTACGGCCATGCAGTTCATTCCGAACTCGCCCAGGCCGCCCAGGGGCACAAGGTGCAGCTTTCCCGCGGGCATATCCAATTTGAATGCTAACAGAGTTTCGCCTTGGTTTGAGAGCGCGTCAAGATTGGGCGGATGTGGCGGAACGGGCCTGCATGCGCTCAAGGACAAGCCGTCGCCTTTTGCCCAAAACGGATCCCGCCGTCCATCCGTAAAACGCATTGAGAAAATAGAGGAAGCCGGAGAGCCCAGCATATTTGAGCGGTAACAGCATGGCTGCAGCCACTACCACCAGGCCCACACTGCCAATCACCAGGTGATTGATGGCCGTATGCCCGGTCAGCATAGTTTCGTATTCGTTGAGCTGGAGTTGCGAACGCTTCTTATAGGCGTAATAGTACAACAGGGAAAACAGCACAAATACGGCCGTGTAGCCCAGGCTGTAAATGACGAGCAGAGAGGGAACATCGGCGTCGGAAATCATCCCGGCCGCGCTGCCCAGCCTTCCTCCGGACATTCCGTTCACCGCCAGAGTGAAGAGGAATTTGAGCGGATACACATAAAAGAGCACGACAAAGATCAGGATCGAATTCAGCACGATGGTGTACAGCGTTTGCAGCCCGTAGCGCCTGGAGTAAACGTAGTGGTGATACCAGACGGAAGCCAGCATGGCAAAGCAGATGCCAAAAGCCACAAACCCCTTCATGGCCGTGATGAGCTCTGCGTAGGTGTGCGGGACCTCCAGCGAAACCACCAGCAGTGTCACCGCAAAGGCGAAGACGGCATCCGTGAATCCCTCAAGCCGCGTAATCTCTCCGCCGCGCCAACGGAAGTGCTTCTCTGGCGGGACCAGCGCGGATCCCACAAATTCTCGAATCATGGCCCGCTATTCTGGCACACCTTTAAACCGAGTCGGCTGTTTTATTGACATCCCGGCCTGCATTTACTAGACTTCCGTTGATGTTTGCCATTTGCCAGAACGCGGCTTGCTGCTGTTGTTGTTGCGGCACAGGCGTGGCCCGTTCCGGCGAGTTGTGGCGAAACTGACAAGATCTTAAGGATTGTTCCCAACGTCAACCCACTCGCTGAAGCGAGTGGGTTTTGTTTTGGGTGGTAGACCGGAAGGACAGATGCTCAAGCTAAGAACAGCCGAATACGATGCACTGCGCAGCCACGGCGAGGAAACGTATCCGTTCGAATGTTGTGGCGTGCTGGTGGGACGCTTCACAGGCGAGGACCGTGCCGTGGAAGAGGTGGTACGTTGCGGGAACACCCGCTCAGACCGTCCTCAGGACCGCTATCACATCGATCCCAAGGAGCTGATAGCCGCGCAACGTCAGGCCACCAGTAAAGGGCTGGAGATTGTGGGCTTTTACCATTCGCATCCTGACCATCCTGCACGCTGGTCGCAGACGGACCTGGCGGAAGCGCACTGGCTGGGCTGCTCGTACGTGATTACCTCCGTGCAAGCCGGACGGGCGCAGGACACCAATTCCTTCGTTCTTCTGGGAGATACCGAAGATAACAAGCACCTGGAAACGGAAGAGATTCGCGTTTCCAATCTGGTGGAGGACCGAACCATATGTCGTTAAAAGTAAGTATTCCAACTCCGCTGCGCCGTTACACCGATGGCGCGGGAGTGATTGAAGTTGCTGGTGATTCCGTAGGCTCAGCGCTGCAGTCTCTGACGGACCAGTTCCCGCCACTGAAGCAGCACCTCTATACCGAC
>DATNDP010000241.1:0-2809 GCA_035553195.1 Candidatus Acidiferrales bacterium | reverse complement strand
CAGACGGTGGATCAGGCGACCAGCGAGGTGGAGAAGTTTCTTGACCGCGCGTTTCTCGCTGGCATGCCGCGCATCAGGATTGTCCACGGCAGCGGCATGGGAATCCTGCGCAAGGCCTTGCGACAGTACTTGCAGCGGCATCCACATGTGGCGACGGTGGCTGAGCCTCCGCAGAACGAAGGCGGAGCGGGGGCGACGGTGGTGGAACTGAGGAGTTAATCTTCATTACGTTAACCTTTACCACGGAGGCACGGGGGTATTTCTTTCCGATGATTCGATGTCCCAACCACCCGATGCACCGATCTCTCCAATGTCCCGATCCCATTTCATTTCAACTGGGGAATCGCCTTCAACGCGGCTTCATCGGGTCGTTTGAATTTCAGGTGCTGCTGGAGCCAGCGGTCGCGATCGAGACGCGCCGTCGCGTTGAGTGCGTGCGAGGCATCATAGAACTCCATCTTCTTGTCCTTGGCGCTGAAGCCGTTGAGCCATTTCTGTGCCTGCTCCCGCGGGACGTGGTCCCCGCTGGCGAACTGCAGGAAGATACTCTCGTTATCAGTGTGGCCGATGAAGTTGGCAGGATCGTCCCAGGCGTAGTCTTTTAGATACTGGTCCACTTTCTCGGGACCAAGCGCCTGTTTCCACTTGAAGATATCGCCACTCATGGCGCTGCGAACCATTTCTTCATCACCGTATTCACCGGCCATAAGAACAAAGCAACAGATCCGCTTCTCCACTCCGGCCAGAATGGCGCCTGCATGCGCGTTAAAACTGTGTCCCACGTAAGCGATGCGGTGGCGATCCACCTGATGCCGGCTGATCAGCAGGTCCACACCGCGACGAAGATCAATGATCTCCTGGTGCTCGTCTTCGGCCGCCTGCTCTGCCCAGCCCAGCGGATCCTGTTTCACAGACTTCTCCTGGTAGCCAGGGCGGACCATGGGCGTATCGATGAGCAGTGAGACGACGCCGGACCGCGCCAGGACCAGCGCTTCGTCAAGAAATTCGTCACGGTTGCGCAACGGCGATCCATCCATCATCCAGTGTCCCCATAGGATGGCTGGATACGGGCCGTCACCTTCGGGAAGCACAAGATAGGCGGGGACATGGTCGCTCTCGCTGGTGCCTGCATATTGCAAGTCGATGACCAGCGCTTTGCCGCGTTGCTCCACGCCCATCTCAGTGAAATCAAGCCCGAGCCGTTCGGGATAGTCGAAATGCGCCGCCAGGCTTTGAAAATCAGCTTTGCCCGATTGACCGCGGCAGGGCGCAACCAGCGCCGGCATAAGAACCAGCAATGCGATCACGACGAAGGCGGGTTGTGTTTTTCGATTTGTCACGATTAAATTACCCGCAACCTGAGTAGATTTTGTGTTGCTGAAAGGAGCCAGCATGGCCATCAGCTTCGTCCGCACCATTCCCATCCTGCGCATGTTTGACGTGGAGAAGGCAAAAGAATTTTACGCCGGCTACCTGGGATTTCACGTGGATTGGGAACACAAGTTTCCGGATGTGGCGCCGGTTTACATGCAGGTTTCGCGCGCCGGTCTGATTCTCCACCTCAGCGAACACTATGGCGATGGTACACCAGGATCAGCAGTTTATGTGCAGATGGAAGGCGTGGAAGAGTTTCATCGCGAGCTAACGCAGAAGAACTATGGCTATCTGCGTCCCGGAGTGGAAAAGACGCCGTGGCATACCCTGGGTCTCAGCATCCTGGATCCGTTTGGGAATATGATCCGCTTCAATGAGCCCGTGCACTGATTCACGCCTGGTGAGAGGGCAAGTCCCGCAGCATTGCTGGTCCGGGCTGTAGCTTTGGAATTTTTCCCGCAGCAGTGCTAACCTCTCCCGGCATGAGTTCACCTGCAGTCCCGCGTCAGGATATTCAGCGCGCGCCGGAGACATTCTTTAAAGCGCAAAAACGTAATCGGCGGGCCACTTGGCGCATGTCTGCCCTGACGGCCTTTTCGGCATTTGTCATGGGTATTCCGCTCACGCTGGTGCTCACGCCGCTACTGTATGCCGTTGCGCTGTTTACGGCTGAAGTGATCAACCGCTTCGTTTCGCCGCTGCCGCCGGAATTCTGGCAATCAGCCAATGATCTCTCGCGGTTTGGAGTGCGGGTGGCGGATTATGTTTTCAATCAGCGCGGCGCCCTGGAAACGCAAGATATGCTTCTGGCTGTGTTCCTTTTTCTGGGACCGGGAATCGTGCTGGCGGTTGTGCTCTGGGCTGGAATGTTGCTGCTGTTTCGCCACGGAGGTGTGGGCGGGACGCTGGCGAGCATGAACGCGCGCGAGCCCAATCAGGCAGACCTGAAAGAGCTGCAACTTGCCGACGTAGTGCAGGAAATGGCGATTGCCGCCGGCCTGGCCGCGCCCAAGGTAATGCTGATTGACTCGCCCGGAGCGAATGCCGCCGTCGTGGGAACTTCGCCGGAAGACGCGCGCGTTGTGATTTCGCGGCGGCTGCTCGATGACCTTGATCGCGACCAATTGCAGGCCTTGCTGGCACACCTCATTGCTTCGGCCGGCAATGGCGACCTGAAGATCGCGTTCAAAGTCACCAGCGTCTTTGAAACCTGTGGGTTGATTCTCACCATGATTAATGCGCCGTTCGGCAAGGACTCGCGAACGGCGCTGTGGCGGCTGGTCCGCTATGCGCTGACCGGCGGCTCCGCATTGAAGAAAGCCGCGGACGCGGAAGAAGTGGCGGAGCTGCTGGGCGACACGCTGGACACGAGTGACTCGGACATCGACAAGTTTTTCAACCAGAGGAATCCGGGGCTCATCCGCAAGGCGTTGCG
>DATNDP010000240.1:0-9022 GCA_035553195.1 Candidatus Acidiferrales bacterium | reverse complement strand
AACCCGATACAGCTACCGGTAGTCCCGCAGCTAAGTAGCCAGTCAAATAGATTGGAGCCTGCCTTAACAAGTGAGCCTGCAGATCAACATCAACCTTTCCCTCGCAAGGCCATCAAGGTTGTTTCGCCGAAGTATCCCAAGTTGGCTGAACTAAGGCATATCGAGGGAGATGTGCTGCTTGAGTTGTATATTGATTCAAGTGGAAACGTTCAGAAAGTACGAGCTGTCAGTGGAAACTCTGCATTGACGGAAGCGGCCCAAGAAGCGGTACGCCAATGGCGATACACTCCCGTCCAGAATGATCAACCATCCAGTGCTTCCGTTACCTGGGTTCGTTTCACTTTCAAGCTGAATCCCGAGGCGAAGAGATGAACGTCTCGTTCCCAGAACAGTTTTGTGAAGGGCGTTTGCCAGATCGCCCATGAGTAGAGATTTCGAGCTATTGCGAAAAGTGGAGGAGCGGTCGAAGGGTCCCGCCGGTATTCCTCGCCGCCAAGTCTCACCGGGCTTTGGCCGCCACGGTGACGTGGCTGAATTGCCACCTCCTTTGTTATCCGGAACACGGGATTCTGACTGGCTCAAAGCATTCACAGTTGTCCAAAAAAGATGGCGTGTTGCCGCAACCTTTACTCTGATCGTGGTCACCGGGGCTGCTCTTATTGCGCTCTTGGTCAAGCCCGAGTACCAACCGGTCGGCCGGTTAGAAATTGATCCGCCAGGCTCAGAGACATTCACAATGCAGGCGAACGGAAGTCCCCCGAGCGAAACGCAGTATCTTGAAACGCGAGCCCAGAATCTGCAAAGCGACGATCTGGCAATAGCTGTGATCCGGAAGCTCGGGCTCGATCGAAATTCTGACTTTAATTCGCGGGTCCCTCCCGCTACAGATCCGGCACATGGCCTCAGGCTCTCTGCCGCGGAGAGCGCCGCATTGCAAACGTTCCGCTCTCGACTCAAAGTGGTGCACGATCCCACCAGTCACATGATCAGCGTGAGCGTAATTGCTCACGAACGGGGGCTGGCTGCGAGTGTCACAAACGCGCTGATGCAAACCTTCATCGATCGTAGCTTAAAGATGAGACATGATGAGATCGCCAGCTCAAGAGCGTGGCTGCAGGGACAGCTCGACGATATTAGCGCCAAGGTGGAGCAATCGAATCGAGATCTTGCTGCTTTCCAGAAACGGACCGGGGTGGCCGAGATCGACGAAGCACGAAACACATTTGGCGACCTGATGACCGACTTGAACCGACAGATGACTCAGGTTCAATCAGAACGCATTCAGCTCGAATCATACCTGCAGAAAGCCCGCCAAGGAGGAGTTGATTCTCTGCCACAGGTCCGCGAGAACCCAGTGGTCCAGAAGCTCACGGAGAATCTGGCCGAGGCGCGAAGCCAACTCTCACAAGATCTGGTCATCTATGGCGTTAATCATCCAAACACCAGGAAGCTGCAGAACCAGGTTGACGAGCTGGGAAAGCAGCTCAGCAACGAGAGGAAGGAAGCGCTCGACCAGTTGCGAGTCAGTTACAATGCTGCCCGTGCCCGTGAAAGACTGATGGCCGCGCAAAAGAAGGAGGCCAGCAAAACCATCAGCGACATGGCGGAATACAACACGCTCAAGAAGCAGGCGCAAGCCCAGACCTCACTGTACAACACTCTTCTGGCCAGGATCGAAGAAGCAGGAATCGCTGCCGCCTCGCAATCCAGCAACTTTCGGATCGTGGATTTTGCTCGCGTACTGGACCGGCCCACGCGCCCGCATCCTCTCCGCTATCTTGCCTTTGGTCTAACCGCCGGCCTTATGGGTGGAATTGTGCTGGCCTTCCTGCGCGAAAAGATGAGCCGGCCGTTGCGCAGTCCGCAGGATATTCGTGATTGGAGCGGCATACCGTCTGTGTCATTGATTCCCGAATTTGCCTCCAACGGATCCCGCGGCGTCACTAAACTGTTGAAGGCGGCGACTTCCTCTGAAGGGCCGGCAAAATTTCTGGTTGAACGCCCGCATTCCCCTGAATCGGAAGCAATGCGCGCCCTGCAAGCAAACATCATTCTCGCAAAAGAAGGTCAGCCCCAGGCGTTATTGGTTACCTCCTCATTACCCGGTGAAGGCAAGACGACGGTTGCGGTGAACCTGGCCCTGGCCCTCTCTCAGTCCCGCAGAACTTGTCTGGTGGATGCCGATTTACGTCGCCCCTGCGTAGCACGCAGTTGCGGCGTGGATTCCAGCGTAGGTCTGGGAGACGTTCTACTTGGATCTGTGCCCCTTATGGAGGCTGTGGTGGCCGTGCGCGAATCTCCACACTTGTCCGTGCTGCCGGGCGGAGAGCCGAGTGATGAGCGCGCGC
This sequence comes from Candidatus Acidiferrales bacterium, assembly GCA_035553195.1. Classification (GTDB taxonomy): domain Bacteria; phylum Acidobacteriota; class Terriglobia; order Terriglobales; family Acidobacteriaceae; genus Angelobacter. The sequence continues at coordinate 6,674 of DATNDP010000240.1, read as the reverse complement.
ACCTGGTCGCCGGAACGGCAATGGATTCAATCATGGAATCTCTACGCGCTCAATTTGATTTCATCGTGCTCGACTCGTCCCCCATCATTCCTTATGCCGAGGGGCGCGCGCTCTCCACCATGACTGATGGCATCATTTTTGTAACTCGCTCGGGAATTACTCCTGGTCCCGCCATGGCGCGCAGCATGGAGCTGCTCTCTGAGGTCAGGTCACCACGGATCCTCAAAGTTGTGCTGAACGCGCACGATTTCCCCGCTCAGGATTATTACTACTATTCGTACAAACGCAGTTGACCTTGACTGCCCCCCGCAACAAAAGCCACATGGACAACAGAGTTCGCTACATGCAGTTCTTTTTGTACCAGCGCAAAATACTCATCGTCCTCCTGCAAGGTCTGCTGGTAATGGCAACGTATTACATGGCGTTTGCTTTGAGGCTGGATTTCTCCCTGGATGCCAGGTCTCGTACGCTTTTCTTGCTTTCGCTCCCATGGGTACTAGCCATCAAGCTGGTGGTTTTCCGCAGTTGTGGTCTGCTGCAGGGATGGTGGAGATATGCGGGAATGAGCGATCTGGTAGACATAACCAAAGCAAGCCTGATCAGCAGTGGGTTGATATATGCGGGCTTGTGGGCCGGGCTGTGGCCGAGGCCGGGATATCCACGATCGGTTGTTTTGATTGATATGGTACTTACCGTTTTCTGCATTGGAGGCGTGAGATTTCTGGTTCGCGCATATACGGAAACGGCCCAAACTTATGTAGCCCAAAAGGAAACCTTGGTGGTAGGAGCCGGTGTTGCTGGCAGTACCATCATGCGGGAGCTGAAGCAAAATCCGGATCTGGATTACAAGCCGATAGGGTTCGTTGATGACGATATTACCAAGGTGGGCATCAGGATTCACGGAAAACGGGTGCTGGGCACGACGAACGACATTGCCTCCCTTGTCGCGAAACACAACGTCAAGTGTGTTTTGATCGCAATTCCCTCTGCCACAGGTAGGAAAGTCGATGAGATCATCAGTAAGTGTTCGCAATCCAGGGTGGAACTAAAAATCCTTAATGGAGTTGGAAAACGCATTGCAGGGCAATCACGCATTGACCAGATACGTCGGGTGCGTCTTGAGGACCTGCTGGGCCGGGCGCCCGTTCGCCTGGATTTGGGCAACATCCAGAAAAAGCTGCAGAGCCAATCGATACTGATTACTGGAGCTGGAGGTTCCATAGGTTCCGAGCTTACCCGGCAGGTGTCTCAGTTTCAGCCGGGCAAAGTGGTACTGCTGGAGCGATCAGAAAATGATCTGTTCCGGCTTTGCTGTGAACTTCGGCGGGACTTTCCCATGCTGGATTACATTCCTGTTGTCGGCGACATTCTGGATGTAGCACTGCTGCGAGAAGTATTCGCGGTACACCGGCCGCATTCCGTTTTTCACACCGCCGCGTACAAGCACGTTCCCATGATGGAGACGAACTGCTTCCAGGCGGTGACGAATAACATTTTTGGTACATACAATGTAGCGCTGGTGGCTCGGCAATTCGAGGTAAAGGATTTTGTCATGATCTCCACCGACAAAGCCGTAAAGCCAACCAACATCATGGGAGTCACCAAACGCATAGCCGAGCTGATCGTTCTGGGGCTTCAGCACCAGCGCACGCGGTTTGTGGCGGTCCGGTTCGGCAACGTTCTCGGAAGCAATGGCAGTGTACTCCCCACCTTCGAAGAGCAGATCCGGCACGGCGGACCGGTTACGGTCACTCATCCGGAGGCCAGGCGGTACTTCATGCTGATTCCTGAGGCGGTGCAGCTGGTCCTGCAGGCATCCACGATGGGACGCGGCGGAGAAATTTTCATCCTCGACATGGGTGAAGACGTAAAGATTGACGACCTCGCGAGAAACGTGATCCAGCTTGCGGGCCTTGAACCCGGCAAAGATATTCAGATCGTTTACACCGGTTTGCGTCCGGGCGAGAAGCTCACGGAAGAGTTGCGCCTCCAGGCAGAAGACCTGGCGGCGACAACACACGAAAAGATCCAGGTGCTGCAAAGCGGCAAGGTGGACTTTCTCCAGGTGCGCGGCTGGCTCGACGAGCTCTCAACTGTTGTGGATTCCAGAAACGTGTACGGCCTGATCAAAACCTTAATCTCCGCAGTTCCTGAATACTCTCCCAGTCAGGAAATCCTGACTCTCTGTGACGTGGACCGTCACGATTCCATCTCACGTTACCGCCGCGGTCGCGCTAGCCTGGCCGCTCAGTTCAGCGACGCTGCCGCCTAGTCTGACTCAAGGCAAACCAAGCTCGTGTCATTGTGCGAAGCCCGCGCTTTGACGATCCAGATTCCATAAAGGAGCAGAATTGACAACTGAAGGGGTAGTTAAATCAGCAGTTGAGCAGCAGGAAAAGGCGGCGCCACTCCAGTTCCTCGACTTGAGGCAGCAGTTTGAACAGATTCGGAACGAGGTGATGGACGCGGTGACACGCGTCATGGAGAGCCAGCGTTTTGTGCTGGGGCCCGAGGTGGAGCTACTGGAAAAAGAAATATCCGATTACCTGGGCTGTCGTTTTGCGGTAGCTTGCGCATCCGGAACGGACGCGCTGATTCTGACGCTCATGGCAGCCGGGGTCGGGACAGGCGATGAAGTCATCACAACGCCATTCACCTTTGTCGCCACTGCGAGTGCTATCGTGCGTGCCGGAGCGACGCCTGTTTTCGCCGACATTGATCCCGTGACTTACAACATCGACGCGGAAAGTGTGTCTCGCGCCATCACCTCCAGGACGCGGGCCATTATCCCCGTTCACCTGTTCGGTCTTCCTGCAGAAATGGGGGCGATCATGGATGTGGCCCGGCAGAACGGAATTACTGTGATTGAAGACGCAGCGCAAGCGATTGGCGCCGTATATCAGGGCAGAAAAGCGGGGACAATCGGCGCGATGGGCTGCTTCAGCTTTTTCCCTTCCAAAAATCTCGGCGCAGCCGGCGATGGTGGCATGATCACTACCAACGACCCAAAGCACGCGGATCGCCTGCGTCTGCTACGTGTCCACGGAAGCCGCCACAAGTATCAATACGAAATTCTCGGCACCAATAGCCGCCTGGACGCTTTGCAGGCGGCGATTCTGAGAGTCAAGCTGCGCCATCTGGAAGACTGGACGGAACAACGGCGCCGCAATGCGGAGAATTATCGCAGGTTGCTTGCAAGCTCCGTGGCGGGAAGCCACCTGATGTTACCCGCCGAACCGAAAGGAACACGCCACGTCTACAACCAGTTCACCGTCCGCTGCACCGAGCGCAACTCGTTGCGTGACCACCTGCATGGTAAGGGAGTGCCAACTGAAATCTACTATCCCTGTCCTCTGCACCTCCAGCCGGCATTCGCGTATCTCGGTTATGCTGAGGGCAGCTTGCCCCATGCAGAAGCCGCTGCGCGAGAAGTGTTTTCTCTCCCGGGCTATCCAGAGCTTACCGCAGATCAGCAGTTCATGATCGTGAGTGCCCTCGCGCAATTCTTCAACGAAATTTCTGCAAGTACGAGAAAAGGAGAAATGATCCATGGGTAGACCGAACATTGCCGTTATCGGTTGTGGTTATTGGGGTAAGAATGTGGTGCGGGCATTTCATAAGCTGGGTGCTCTACGTTACGTGTGTGACGTGCGCACGCAGGTGCTCGATGCCGCTCGTGAAAAATATGGCGTGCAAACGAGCCGCAACATTACGGAGGTCCTGGCAGACCCGGAAGTGGAGGGCGTCGCAATCGCCGCGCCGGCCGTTCACCATTATCATCTGGTCAGGCAGGCTCTCGAAGCCGGCAAGCACGTTCTGGTCGAGAAACCGTTAGCGCTGCGCCTGGAAGAAGGACGGCATCTGGCCGAAATTGCTGACGCGCGAGAGCGCGTACTGATGGTCGGACATATCCTCCAATATCATCCCGCAATTCTTAAACTGAAGGAGCTGATTTCAGCGGGAGAGCTGGGGAGAATCAAATATATCTATTCTTCGCGACTCAATCTTGGCAAGCTGCGGGCGGAGGAAAATATCCTGTGGAGCTTTGCTCCGCATGACATTTCTGCTGTCCTGTACCTTCTGGAAGAAATGCCAATACGCGTATCCAGCCAGGGCGGCACTTATGTGGACTCTCGCGTGGCGGACACGACTTTGAGCACCTGCCAATTTTCGAGTGGCGTGAACGTTCATATTTTTGTGAGCTGGTTGCATCCTTTCAAGGAGCAGAAGCTGACGATTGTCGGGGGCAGGAAGATGGCTGTCTTTGATGACGTCGAACCAGAACGAAAACTGGTTCTGTACTCGCATCGCATCGACTGGGTCGACCGCATGCCGGTCGCCTTCAAGGATGGGGGGCAGCTCGTGCCCATTCCAAAAGACGAGCCACTGGAGCGTGAGTGCGAGCACTTCCTGGAGTGCATCCGTGAAAGGCGTAGACCGCGCACGGACGCCACCAGCGCGCTGCAGGTACTGGAAGTGCTGGATGCATGCGAGCGTTCATTGCGTAACGGCGGCAGTCCCGTAGAACTCAACGGCATGCAACCTCCTTATTCCGCGCACGCCAGCGCGGTAGTCGATCCGACCTGCGTGATCGGGCGTGACACAAAGGTCTGGCATTTCTCGCACATCATGGATGGCGCGAAAGTCGGGGCGCGCTGTAATATCGGCCAGAATGTAGTGATCAGCCCGGGCGTGAAGATCGGCGATAACGTAAAGATCCAGAACAATGTTTCCGTGTACACCGGAGTGGAGTTGGAAGACGATGTATTCTGCGGTCCTTCCATGGTTTTCACCAATGTCATCAATCCACGCAGCCACATCAATCGCAAGCATGAGTACCGTCGCACCCTGGTGAAACGCGGCGCTTCGATTGGCGCAAACGCAACCGTGGTTTGCGGCGTGACTCTCGGGGAATATTGCTTCGTTGCCGCGGGCGCCGTGGTAACAAGAGACGTACCTGCTTACGCTCTGGTGATGGGAGTCCCGGCGGTGCAGGTGGGATGGATGTGCTATTGCGGACAACGGCTTTCCGGTTCAAGCTCACAACTCGCTTGCGCCGAGTGCGGTCGCCTTTATGCCATCGACAATAATTGTTGCCGTGAGTTACGCGGGGCGGCTCCTGATCTACAAGACGCGGTAGTCGCTTCACCGCTTGCCGCTTAAACCTGCCATATCACTGGAAAACATTCGATTCAGGATGCATATGCCGGAGCGTTTCCTACCCTTCCATAAACCTTGCATTGGGCCAGAGGAATTTGAAGCTGTATCCAAGGTCCTTGAGTCCGGATGGCTCACCACCGGGCCTGCGGCACAGCAGTTCGAACATGACTTCGCCATCTATATTGGTTGCAAGCATGCCCTGGCGACCAATTCCTGCACAGCGGCCCTTCAGTTAGGACTTGATGCTGTAGGAATCTGTCCCGGGCAGGAAGTCCTGGTGCCGACCTATACATTCGCGGCCACCGCCGCGGTTGTCGCTCACATGGGGGCTCGTCCGGTGCTTTGCGATTCTGTTGCCGACGGCTTCAATCTCGATCCTTGCGACCTTGAAACACGCATTACGCCAAAGACAAAGGCCATTTTGGCAGTCCATATGGGTGGAGAACCATGCGATTTATCGAGCATTCATAACGTCGCGGCTCGGCATCGCCTTCATGTGATTGAGGACGCTGCGCATGCGCTCCCGGCGTCTTATAACGGCGAGCGCATTGGATTCAACTCCGAGGTGGCAGCATACAGTTTCTACGCGACCAAAACCATCACAACCGGCGAAGGAGGCATGTTTGTAACAAACAATGATTCCTACGCACGGCGAGCATCACTGATGCGATTGCATGGAATAAGCGGTGATGCGTGGAAGCGCTATTCGAGAGAAGGAACATGGCATTATGATGTGCTTGAGGCCGGGTTCAAGATGAACTTGCCTGACCTGCTTGCGGCTGTTGGACTGGCACAGTTGCGCAAGGCAGATCAATTTCATCGCCGCCGTCAGGAAATAGCTTCCAGGTACCTCAGACTTCTCTCCGCAATGGACGAACTGGAAATGCCTCCGGTTGCAGAAGGCCATTCGTGGCATTTGTTCGTCGTCCGGCTTCGCACTGAGCTTCTCAGCAGGACGCGGCAAGACTTCATTGAGGATCTCAAGCAGGCCGGTATCGGGACCAGCGTGCATTTTATTCCTCTCCACCTGCACTCTTACTACCGCCGCCGGTATGGCTACAAAAAGGGAGATTTTCCTAACGCTGAAAGCGCTTATGAGCGGGCGATTTCTCTCCCCATCTATCCTGATATGAGAGACACCGATGTGGAACATGTCGTAAGCACGATTAAGCACACTATTCACGTAAATCGTGCGCGCGTATACGTGAGCAATATGGCCTCATGATGCAACCGCCTCATTCAGCGTTCCAGCAGCAGCCTTCGCCCTGGTGCAATTCCAGGAGGAAGCGTCTCCTGGACATTGTGGTTGCAACTTTTGCACTCGTCGGAAGCGCCCCATTCATGCTTTTGATCGCCCTTGCCATTCGGGCCACTTCGCCCGGTCCGGTGTTTTTCCGGCAATGGCGATCCGGGCTGAAGGGACATCCATTCCAACTTCTCAAATTTCGTACTATGCAGGTAGCGGCAGAGCAGTCTGGCCCACGGGTTACGCGTGCAGGAGATGCCCGAATGAC
>DATNDP010000239.1:0-5995 GCA_035553195.1 Candidatus Acidiferrales bacterium | reverse complement strand
CCCTGGGCCACCATCAGAGATCCTTTAATGAAGTAAGCGTCGGCGCGGTTCGGATCTGCGGCTATTGCCTTGTCGCAGGCGGCCAGGGCTCCCTCCGTATTCCCGCTGTTGTACTGTGTGGCGCAGATGTTGAAGTACGCGGTCGCGGGGTTAGGATCCATGCTGGCCGCTTTTGTAAACGCGGCTACTGCTTCCTGGTTCTTGTGCATCTTCAGATAGGCATTACCCTCGTTCGTGAGCATCTGGGCCACGCCTGCCTTGGCCTTCGCCGGATCAGCGTCGGGGTTCTTGGGATCCTTCACGTTTCCGGAAGCAAAGCCCTGCGCTACCTGAATGCCTTTCTCGTAAGTGGCGACCGCCTGGTCATATTGACCAACGTTGAGCTGGGCGTCACCCAGAGACTGGGTAAATCTCCAGCGGTTCGGGTCTTGGGTACTGAGTTGCTGCAAGAGGGGAATGGCGCCCTCCCAGTTGCGAGCATTCAAGGCGGCATTCACCTGGTTGATCAGCTCGTTCATGTTGCGCGCCTTCTCGTTTTGTTTTTCGATCTCCGCTCTTTGCTCTTTGGTGTACTTCGGCTGACCGCCCCCTTGCGAGATATCCAGGTCGAGAGTTTGTTCTCCTCCCATGTGCCCGTTCGTCTCTCCGGTGATGCCCTGTTTGGATGAATACAGCTTTTCTCCCGTGGCGCTCGTCACGTCAATCTGGTAATTGGTGCGCTCCAGGCCGACGATTTCATAGTTACCGTTCTTGTCCGTTTTGCCCTTGAACGTCCTGCCTGTCTGTAGATTCGTAAACGTAATCTGCGCATTGGCAACCGGCTGGCCAGCGTTCGTAATTCTGCCGCCTACACGCGTCAGAGTGGCCTGCGGGAACGCTGCGACTGCACTGAGCGCCAGGAGCGCAGCCGTCAAAATCAGGTACATCGGTCTCATTCTCATAAGGTTTTTCTCCGGCTCAAAACGTCACATTCTATATTGTATGGCCCGCAGCCAGCGGCATGTAAGGGAGAGGGTCAGTCGCGCCGGCATCTTCAAAGGCCCTCAGGCGCAACACACAACTTTCACAAACGCCACAAGCTTTATCTTCGCGGCTGTAACACGACCACGTCAAATCGAAGGGCGCGCGCAATTCCTGTCCGAAGCGGACGATCTCAGCCTTTCTCATGGCAATCAGAGGAGTGACGATCGTGATCTTTCCGTCGCGAGTACCCACTCGAACCACGTCGTTGAAGGCGCTGTAGTACGCGGGGCGACAGTCGGGATAGCCTGAGCTGTCCTGTTCGACCGCTCCGATGTAAATGCGGGTCGCGTCCAGCACCTCAGCCCAGCTCACGGCTGCCGCAAGAAAATGTGCATTGCGGAACGGCACGTATGTCACTGGCACGCCGCCGTGACCGATCTCAACTTTTGCTGCCGGGACCGCGATAGTGGTGTCTGTGAGGGCCGACCCGCCTACCAGGCCCAATGCCTCATTGTGCAACGCAAGGCGCTGCCGAATTCCCAACCGGTCACAGATTCTCTCAAAGGCCCAGCGCTCCCGCTGTTCCGTGCGTTGCCCGTAGCTGATGTGCATGGCCGCGGCTTCCGTATCCCGCGCTGCCAGCGCCGCGCAGACGCACGAGTCCATGCCGCCGCTCAATAGCACTACGGAACGGGGTCTCTCACCCGGCACAATTCACTCCTTGAGCTCGCGTTTTCAATTTCTCAGCGTGCTTTCAGAATTTGGATGGCAGCCCGTCCAGAACTGCTGCTCGATGCTTGAAATTAATCCAGCTAGACGCCCTTCATCGCCGGTTCCCAGATAAACTTGTGAATCTGCAACCCAAGACGTACCTCAAGCCTGTCTTCGAGGATCCATTCCGCAAGCAGCCGCGGGTCAAGCATGCAGTTGGAAACATTCCGCTCGGGTCCGGGGTCCTTCTGAAAAGCCGGAGAAAAGATTACGCTGCTTACACTCTTCTCTAACCCATAATGGCGTGTGAAGTCGCGGGCGAACTCATAGTCTGCCCGATCGCTCAGCACGAACTTAACTTCATCTCCGCTTGTCAACGATTGCAAATTGCTCATCCTGAAAGAACCGCCTTCGCCCGAGCCAGGGCACTTCACATCAACAATCTTATGCACCTCACGAGGTACATTCTCAATTGGCCTTTCCCCGCTGGTTTCGAGAAGCAAACTGTAACCTCGCCCCAGAAAGGTTCTCATGAGGGGAACCAGTTCGCGCTCCTGAAGCATTGGCTCACCGCCGGTAAACTCAACAAGACCTGAAGGTGCAAGTCTTGCCACTTCAGCTTCCACCTCATTGGGCGTCATCTTCTTGCCGCCACTGAACGTATATTCGCTGTCACACCAGTTACAGCGGAGATTGCAGGCAGCCAATCGCACAAAAATGCAGGGAAGCCCCGCAAACGAGGACTCGCCCTGAATGGAACGATAAATTTCGATGATCTGCATTACTCGGAATATCGGGCCGTGGTCGTGTCCGTCTCCCAGATGGTCACATCCTTCACGCCGACTCTCCCGCTGGTCACAGACTTAAGACGCGCACTTGCCTGATCGTAGAAATATCTGGCAATGTTCTCCGCCGAGGGGTTCAGGACTTTGAAGGGCTCTATGTCATTGAGCATCTGGTGGTCCAGGCGATCGATGACCTGCTTCATCACTTCTTTCAGATCTTTGAAGTCAAGTAAAAGGCCGGCCTTGTCCAGTTCCGCGCCGCGCAGAGTCACACGGACTTTGTAGTTGTGCCCGTGCGGGTTCTCACACTTGCCCCGGTAATCACGCAGGTAGTGCCCTGCGGCAAATGTATCTTCTACGGTGACTTCGTACATCAGCTCCCCTGCAACAGTGCTAGCTAACTAATCTATTGTAAATCGTGGCATCGCACGCAGCAGGATCGAAGCCGGGTACGAAAAGCCGAGACTCCCCGCGTAAGCTAGCAGTTCACTCCGGATCTCTCACTCTCAGTATTTTTGTAGGCCCATGCCATTCGCGGGGTGTTATGGGCGATGCCGAAGCGGCCTCGCTGGTCGAGCAGAATCATGCCTCCGTGCCCTTGCAGGCGGCGCTGCAGGTAGAACATGGCTTCCTGAGCTACGGCGTCGGGCGCGCCGCCAATCTTTACGCGGTCCGCGGCCCACTTGGCCAGGACCAGTTTCATGATCGGCTCACCCCATCCTGTGCAGGAAACCGCCGCGCTCTGGTTATCCGCGTAACAGCCGCACCCAATGAGTGACGAATCGCCCACGCGACCTGGCGCCTTGTTGAGTGTGCCACCGGTCGACGTCCCGGCAGCAATATTGCCATCGGCGTCCAGCGCGACTGCGCCCACGGTGTCATGGCCCCGATCAAGCCCCGCGAATGTGGTGTCAGGCTGGCCGGCAGCAGCTTTTGCCTGCGCTTCTTTCAGGCGCCGCACCTCGCGCTCAATCACCAGTTCTTCATTGCGGCAAAGCTTGATGCCGTGTTCCTGGGCGAATACCTCGGCGCCCTCACCCACCATGTAGACATGCGGGCTTTCATCCAGCACCAGTCGCGCTGCCTCAATGGGATTGCGGATACGCTCCACGCAGCCTACTCCCCCCGCGCGCAGGGTCGCCCCATCCATCATCAGCGCATCCAGCTGAACGCGGCCGTCGCGAGTCAGGAAGCTCCCTCGCCCAGCGTCAAATGTGTCATCCTCTTCCATGTACGCGATTGCGGCTTGCACGGCATCGAGCGCCCGGCCACCGCTCTCTAGAATGCGCCAGCCTTCCGCCATGGCCTTGTTCACGCCTTCAATATGCGCCTTCACCACTTCGTCAGGCATGGCCCACGCGCCGCCGTGGACCACCATTACAGGAAGTTGTCTCACTCGTTGGGTCCTCACAGGAATCAAACAGGTGAGTCTATCAGAGAGCAACTCCAGGATAACGCCTGCTAGTCGAGTTGATGGAGCGGTTCCGCCAGCGTCTCGTTGTGCTACCATGCACGTAACCAACGCCCGGAGAAAGCTGTTATGGATTCAGTCCTGCGCCCCATGAGCACCTCACAGGTGCTGGATAGAACGTTTTATCTTTATCGCAGGAATTTCTGGCTGTTTGCCGGGATCGCCATGGTTGCGCCGGCGCTCACCACGCTCGCAGGGCTCGCGCAGGTGTGGTATTTCGGAATGCCCGTCACACCGGACCCGGCAACTGCCAGCCCGGAAGTAATGCGCGTCTTCTTTCGTGACATCATGACGCGCGGCGTCATCGGCATGGTGCTTGGACTGGCGGCGTATATCATCGGGTACGCGATAGCCTCCGGCGCGACGGTCTATGCCGTCTCCATGCTTCACCTGGGCAAATCCACCAGCATTCGCCAGGCCTATGGACGCATCAAGCCCCTCTTCGCAAGAATTATTGGCTTGGTTGTCAGGATTTTCGCTATCGCCGCTGGCCCTATGATGCTGGTGTACGCCATTCTTTTTGGCCTTGTTATCTTTATGGCCACCAAGTCTAAGGCCGGCGATCCGGGCGCCATGGCGACGGCACTGGGTGGGTTCTTTCTGTTGCTTTTGGCTGGTTTGGGTGGATTCGTCTGGATGATCTACGCCTTCTGCCGTTACGCTCTGGCCGTTCCTGCCTGTGCCATCGAGAACCTGCCCGTGAAGTTCTCCATGATCAGGAGCAAATTTCTCACCCGAGGCAGAATGGGAGAGGTCTTCCTGGTTTATCTGCTGACAGGCGCCATTGCCTTTGGTATAAAAGCCGCTTTGCAGATGCCCGCGTATTTTCAATCGGGAATGTTTTCGCCGCACGGCCTACACATGAATGCGGGCACACTGGCCTGGATTTACGCCGCTCAATTTATCGGCACCATGGTGGCCGGCCCAATCTCCACCATCGCCATGGCTCTGGTCTATTACGATGAGCGCGTCCGCAAGGAGGCCTTTGACCTGCAACTAATGATGGAAGCCATCTCTCAGGACCCTGAACTGGCGGGAGGACCGGTGGCGGGCGCAACGTCTACCGCTGGATGAAACGCGCTCACCTGCTCGCTTCACCAGGAATCATTCTGCTGTCTTTCTTCTTCTGCCTCGCAGCAGTGGCCGATACTACGCTCTCCATTGGCGACTACCGTCAGCAACTCCATAACATAGCCGACCGGATCCAGTCTCTTGAGACAAACCCTGAGAAGGCAGGCAGTGTGATTGCCGCAATTCCCGATCAGGTAACCGTCAATACCGGGTCAGGGGTCACAACCGTCAACTACCACCCGCTCAAAAATGATCTGGCGGAGTTTGCGCGCGCTGACGCAAAACTCCAGCATCAGCGCGTCCAGGAAATTAGAAACTATGTTGGCCGCCTGGAAGAGGATGCTGCGGCATACGATCGGGAGCCCGCAGACCTTGCCAGTGCCCGAAGTGAACTTCACGACATCCTCTCCCGCCGCGAGTTCAGAAACATCCACGGGCCGGGAGCGAAGGAAACGCTTTTGGCGCGCTTCTATCGCTGGCTGGACCACCTCTTCGATCACATACATATTGGGCCCACCGGAGCTTTCACCTTGTTACAGTTTCTCATCTATGGGCTGGTAGCAGTCGCTTTGATATTGCTCCTGTTCTGGATTGTGAATCGTCTTCGCCGCAGACCGGAAGAGCCGCCGGCGCGCGAGATTGTGCCCTTTTCGCCCTCCGCAAAGAGCTGGCGCGCATGGCTTGCGGAAGCTCGCCAGCATGCGGACAGGCAGGACTGGCGCGACGCCATCCACCTGGCGTATTGGGCTGCCATATCGTTTCTGGAATCGGGCGGGGCCTGGAAGCCGAACCGCGCGCGCACCCCGCGGGAATACCTTGGCCTGCTCACCACGCGGCACCCCGGCTATACGCCGCTTTCCACCCTGACAAGAAAATTCGAAATTGTCTGGTACGGTGACCGGCCCGCGTTGCGCCAGGATTTTGAGGAATCGCTCGCCTACCTGGAGAAGCTGGGATGCCGCTGAACCTTCCCGCCAGTGATCGCCGCCTGGTG
>DATNDP010000238.1:0-3700 GCA_035553195.1 Candidatus Acidiferrales bacterium | reverse complement strand
GTGGAATTGGCGTTGGCCTTCTCCAACTGGGCTTTGAATTGTGCTTCTTCTTTTTCTTGCATGGTGTTTTGCTCTCCCATGTTGATTTCCGGGCGGGATGCGCCCGAATCTTTTTTCAAATCACTGGATACAGCAGCGTTGGTTTGACTACTCCCCTCCAGTAGTTCGCCCAAATGAGCGCACGCCTCCTGATGGCATTCAGCCATTTTGTCGAGCGCCGATTGAACGGCGGCAAGGTGGGCGAGGGTTTCTTTAGAATGCCGGGCCCCAATCTTCATCATCGGAGATCCATTCAACGATGGATCGAGCGGGTGCACTGCAGCAAGGACAGCCGAGGGCGGCTCTCCCACACGAGCATGATCAGCAACGGGGAACTTGCGGACTTCGCAGGAGCCATCAGTTTTTACCGCGGTAAAGTGGGCGCCGGGAACGCAGGGATTATCGACCACGCTGATCTCCACCGGGTTGGCAGTAAAGCGGGTGAACTCGCCATCTTTCCAGGTCTTGACGTAACTGCCGCCGATGCTGAAGCCGGTATAGACGCCCAGCGTGCATTTCTGCCATGCGGCAGCGTCGACGATTTTTGCCCCGACACGAATCTGCTTCAGCTCGTCCACAAATTCGAGCGCTACGAGTTTTCCCACCGCGCTGGGCGCATGCATCTCCCGCACGTTGCCCAGCGACTTGCCATCAGTCGCTTTGGCAATCTCGTCACTCCAGGATTGGAAGAAAGGCTTGGAAGATTCGTAGTCGAAGATCTCGCCTTCTTTATCCACGACTTCTGCGGTGGCAACGCCCCAGACCTCATGGCGGGCTTCATCGATTTTCGAAAGTTGAGCGAATAGTTTCATGGTATTCCTTTTGCTGAAGAACAAATCCACCAAGGAGCCACTGAGAGCAGCAGAGCCTGCAACCCGGACTCACGAGGGCAAAGAGTTCAGTAAAATTGAAGGCTACAAAGCAATTAAATGTTGGTTCACGGACATTTCGACAAGGTTTTTTCGTGTGACTGCAAGATTACTGAGCCGCTCGTCTCAGGCTCAAGGCTGACAGTGCCGGTGAAGGACATCGGAGTGATCGACGGTCACCCGCTATTTGAGAAACGCCCGCATAGGTCGATCCGGTACTTTCGATTCTCCAATCTGATATTCGATGGTGTGACCTCATCTGTTCGACGAATCTCTGAGTCCATAGGTGACCCCAGCGAGCGTAGATTCCGTCATTTCAATCGACATGACGGTCCTTTTCCTCCTATGACGGGCTCTACCGAAAACTTCAGTTTCGAAGGGGCAATGGAATTGCCTGCAGGAGGAATTGATTGGACCATCATTGCGGTTTCCTTCTCCCTAGAGATACTGGATGAACGCCCTCCAGAGTGGTTGAAAGCCTTCTGGTGGGAAGCACAATAGAGCAACAAAAAAGGCAGCCAGCGGCTGCCCGGTGTTTGAACGCCTGCGCGTTTCAGTTAGGTTTCTGGTTTGCCTGTTCCGCCTCAGGAGTTCTCTGCCGAGGAGCGGGCCACACGGTCCCGCAGCAGCAGATGTGGAGGTTAGTCTTGTGTCCAGGTTCAGAGCTACAGATATGAGGCTTGCCGCCCAACATCTGGGTGTCACCACAGACGAGTTTTCCCATTGGGCTCCTCCCAACTTCTTAACGGAATCTTAACCAAAGGTTGGGTGTGCCTCCAAACTGATTCTTACCTTAGAAACAAGTCTTGCAAATGAAAGGGCGGAGGCATGAGGCCGCTGACAAGCCGTGAGTTGCCGGCACGAAACATGGTGCGGTGAAACAAAAACTCCCTCACTCTTGTTCGCGCGCTGAAGAACCTGGGCCCATATTTGCTGAGCTCGGGATAACGGCGTTCTGGGACGAGCCTGCCGGCCTTTCCGCGATTGCAGGGAGCGGGATGCAGCCATTGGTTGTAATGACGGCGTTTTTTGCCCCGATGGGCCGCTTTCCCAGCTCCTCACGAACTTCATCAATAGAAAGCACGCCGGAGCGGACGTAAATCTCATCAATCTTCGCCTGGTCAAGGGAATTAATGGTGCGGTCCTGGTCCCATACAAATTCAATGTCGTGATAGCCGAAGTAGCGCTCAACGATGAAGTTGATGGTGTCAGACAAGTAGCACAGGATCGGCATGAGGCCTTCCGCGGCTGCCTGCTCCACGCTGGTCTCCGCGGTTGCGCGGTTCATGAGGCTGACGAACTGCTGGGGCGAGAGGCCGAAGGCATAACAAACGATGCGCGTGATCCACTCATCCAGTTCGTCTTTCAGCATGGGATCGCGAGTAAACTGGATGTCGCCGCACTGGGGAACGAAGGTGATACGGCGACGGCGCGCGGAGTTCCCTGCCAAGGCACTGTCAAACCACTCCTGAAATTCGCTGATCTGGTCGGCGGACCATTCCCGGGGCGCCTGGGCAATGGCTTCCGGCACATTACCTTCTGTGTAGTAGTTGAGCAAATGCATCTGGCGGCGAAGGCCGATGTTGATGGTAAGGATGATCTGCTCCACCGGTGAAAAGCCAAAGAACTTATGCGAGCGCACATTGCGCGGCCGGTAGATTAACTGCTGTGACGTAAAGTCAACGGCCGGCAGTCCCTTGATGATCTGCTGATAAGCAACTGCGGGGGGCGCAGGCGTTCTGCCCATGACGTCAATCTTGCGAGCGATGGTGGCGCCGTCAATCACTTCCAACGCGTAGAGCGGCTTCCCCGGAGCCCAGAGTTCTCCATCAGGACTTGCAAGCGGAGCAAGGGCGGGCGCATCGAGCACCAAAAGGTCTTCCAGCAACAGGCGGACCCACTGCTGCCACGTGTGCTCGCCATCAGGAAAGCTGAAAAAGCGCGTGAGTTCTTCTATGGCTGCATGGTTGGCCGGCGTGGGAATTTCCCGCGCCGCATTGCGGCGGGCCGGTGTGCCTGAGCAGCCCGATCTTGGACGGAAAGACCACGGCATACGGCTCACCTGGTCTTTGCGCGTCTCAATGCAGAGGCGAACCAGGTCGAAAGAATCCGCCAGGGAGCGCATCTGCTGGAACGAGATGGCTTCCAGGTTGCGCGGCTGAATGTTGATGTTGTAGGCGACCGGATAATCGGTGGTGCGCGGCCGCGTTCCCGGCGGAGCGCTGACGGCCATGGGCTGGTCCGGACCGAACCACACATCAAACGTACTGCGCACCTTGCGGCCAAGGCGGGCAATGATGCCCGGCTCAATCTGAATTGCCCGTCCGCTTTGTGATTGATAAGACATGTTCAAGCCATTCCAGTCTTTGCGCCCAGCGCGGCGCAGGTTGCAATAACAATGTATGCGGCAATGGAGTTCACTAACGCCTCACCAAGGCACCACTCACCACGGAGACACGGAGAAAACCGGTTTGCCGCAGACGAACGCAGATAAACGCGGATTGAGGTCCAGTCGTCCGGTCCGCCACTCGGTGTTTAATAGCCGACGATGACTCGATCTGTGCAGGCCCCGGCGGTGGCGACATCATTCTTCTCAAAGAATGAGACCGCAAGTTGCGGAAGCCGAACCGGAGCGCCGAGCGTTCCGCTGGTGACTGAGGGAGCGAGTTCACTGGCGATGAACGCCTGTTGGGCCCCGGCGGAAATGCCCGTTGCGATGGTATAGCTGTTATACAAAGTGAACGTTGGGTTGGACTGGCTCTGATCGTCAGCAGAATAGACGTTCATAGATC
>DATNDP010000237.1:0-8850 GCA_035553195.1 Candidatus Acidiferrales bacterium | reverse complement strand
CCGTGAAACGGCTTGGCATCGGGCCGACGACGCGGAATTTACTGAAATGCTGTTGCGTGGCTTGACCGGCAAGATGGTGGAGCCTGCCTGGTTCAAAGTGGATCGGCTCGCCGGTGAGGCATACGTATGGCTGGCTTCAATTCATACTGGGCCCAGCAAAGCAACGCAAGAGCAACCAAGCACGACCGCTATTGGACCCGTGGGACCGGATCGAGAGATTGCTCAAGCCCGTGAGCGGGTGAAGAACTTTGAAGGCAAAATTGCTGCGATCCAAACGCAAATTGCCGCATTCCAGCAATCCCTGACTCAAGCAATCGTGAGTGGTAGCTCGATGTTCAAACCAAGGGATATAAATAAAGCAATCAGCAAGTTAAACGCGGACAAAAAAGAACTCGAACTTCGAAGAGATGATTGGCAGTTGATGTTGGAATCGGCTCTGCGCCGCGCGCCAGGCCAACCACAGCAAACAAAACCTCCTTATAGCCCCACACTCGTTGAAAAAGGCCGGACGGAATCGGCCGATTCACATGACACTGAAGAGGCAAGCATCCACGGCATCAGCGTCCCAATCTCAAATTCAGACTCACTTTTGTCCTCCTCTCCTGAGAGCATGCCTGGGAACCAGGCGCGTCGTCCTCAACCTGATAAGAGCAAACTGCCGGCCAAGACAACCGATTTATCCAAGTACCTGGAGGGGGCGGAGCTTACAGAGCGGCAACGTGAGTGTTTTTCGCTTAAATTCGAGTATGGCTTAAGGGTGAGTGAAATTGTTATCCGGTTGGGCTTGAGTCGCAAAACGGTTGATGAACACATTGCGGCTGCCAAGCGTCGGATCGAATGGTCCCAACTAAAGGAACGACAGAAAGCGAACAGTGCCCGAATCAATCCTGGAGACTAGTACACCCCTCATTTCTTGACCTGCCACCCCCCATTCTGACCAGCCGTTATAAGCCTTTTGAAAAAAATATTCGCCGTGAAATCAATCATTTAGCACCCCGCAATACCCCGCATGCGGGGACTAAGGGTGAGAACTCGCAGCAACCGCGGTGCACAACAGCTACCGAGATTGCCGGCGAAGCAACGGAGGCAACCGTCGTGAAAAAGCTTATTGGCACGAAGGAAGCAGCTGAAATGTTGGGAACGACTGAAGGAACGCTCAAGAGCTGGCGGTCGCGCGGCATCGGCCCCAGTTGGGTCAAGCTCGGTGCGGCGGTGAGGTATGATGTCGAGGAGCTTCTTAGCTTCATCAAGAGGAACACCCGCCTACCTTCCGTGCGAGCGCTCGTGGAGGATCGTCGTGGAGCTCTTTAGGAGAAAGAACTCACGCTGTTGGTGGTATGACTTCACTGTCCGCGGAGAGCGGTTTCGCGGATCGACCAAAGAGACGAACAAAACTGCCGCCCAAGCCAAAGCGGCACGATTATTAACCGATATCGCTGAAAGCAGGAACCTTCATTGCGGCAAGAAGGCACCGGTGATTTCAGAGTTTGCCGATCGTTTTTTAGGATATCTGGCCAATGCCAAGCTCGCGGAGAATTCCAAGATTTATCTGCGAAGTGGCTGGAAGCTGCTGGAGCGAACAAGGATCATCGGAATGCGCATGAGCAATATACGAACAGAAGACATTGACGCACTGACGTTTCCGGGCTCGGCCTACAACGTCAACTGTGCTCTCAAAACTTTGCGACGTATGCTGAATCTGGCACATGAATGGGGGCTGATCGGTGCAGTGCCGAAAATCAGATTGATGAGAGAGATCGGCCGTTCTTTACGTCTGGATGAGGAGGCGGAACACAAGCTCCTGCCTTTTGCCCGCCAGCCGCTTCGCGACGTGATCATTCTGATGCGGGACACTGGTATGCGTAACCGGAAAGAGTTGTTTCGGATGCGCATCGAAGATCTGGACTGGAGCGCGCGTACCATTTTCGTTCCAGACAGCAAGACTCCGACGGGAAGGCGCTATATTCCCATGAGCGATCGTGTTCTGGATCTACTCATGGTTCGTTGCGGTGAGCGTCGGGAAGGGTGGGTATTCCCAGCGAATTCCGCAGAAGGACACCTCACCACAGTGGACAAGCAATTCCGGGAAGCCCGGAAAGCAGCCGGCCTCCCGAAAAATCTTGTACTTTATTCTGCCCGGCATGACTTTGGCACCCGCGTATACCAGAAGACCGGGAATCTAGCGGCGGTCATGAGAGTGATGGGGCATTCCGATCCCCGGATCGCAATGCATTATCAACATCCTGACCTGGAGGTCATCAGGCAGGGATTAAATTTAGGGAGTGCTGGTGCGAGGGTGCAGTAAGAGATTACGGCACATTTTGCGGCACAGTAATGAAAGAGTAACTAAACTTTAACAGGGTAAGTGATTGATTTGATGGCGCGCCCGGAGAGATTCGAACTCCCGACCTATTGCTCCGGAGGCAGACAAGCGCGGTCAATAGCAAAGTGCTGTCCAGCTATTTGAATCAAAGACTTACCCACAAATTACGCTCGCACGGAAGGTATTGCTGAGGTTGCGCAAGTGGCTGGAAGTTGGCAGCCAGTTGTGCCCGAATGGCACATTTACGGCACACTCCAAGTTCCTTCGTACCTAGCGCGGAGGACCGTTGATTACCGCCGGATCGGGAGAACTACGCCAACGCAATACTACCCCGTGACGATGCTCCGGTTTTTGGGCATGGAATCTCACATTGCGAACGATCGCACTCCTAACCCTCCAATCTTGCAAGAAGGCAGACAAGCTGCCACACGAGAGGGCGCCAACGAAGATTCCTCAACGACGACTTCGCGAAAGCGTCTCGTGTCCTGGCAAGTGGCCAAACTCCGACCACATCCCAGTTATGCTCGACTCGGAATCAGCATTTCATCGTCGAAGCTCAACGTGCTCCTTGAATTAGGTGAAGACGCATTTCTAGTTCCGTTGCTCGTCACATCAACCGGCTATGTCATAGATGGCTACGCGCGCTTGGAAGTAGCGCGATTACAGGGACGTGCAATGGTTGAATGTATTGAACACGACATTTCTGAAGAAGAAGCTCTCCGTCGCCTTCTCCTCTGTCATCGTCCGTCTCCTGGACTGCCGCCGTTCAGTCGAATAGCCATGGCACGAGGCCTGACCAAATCCTTGAAAGAGAAGGCGTTTCAACATCAGCAGGCCGGAGGCAGAGGAAAGGGTTCGTCAAAATTACCGGAGACGGAAAAAATTGACGTGCGTAAGGCGATTGCGACGATCGCCCGCGTTTCTGTTGGCACTCTAAGCCACGCACTCGATGTGCTAAGGATGGGCGATTCAGAAATCCTGCAAGCACTTTGCTCGGGAGAGATCAAGATCGACAGAGCCTGGAGATGGTGCAAAGAACCGCACAGCTGCCAACGTGAGAATTTGAGGATTTATAGGAGGAACCGTGGCATGGAAAGGGTTGCGGAAAAACTGATTGCCCGACAGATCAGAAATCTGAGAATCCGTCGGGCGCAGCGAAGCAGGTGGGCACCTGCAACTTCGGCTGAAGTGGTAAGGCGACTCACCTCTTTACCATCCGACACGCTCGGAACCGCGAACGTCGTCTTCATCAGAGCACCTTTTTCCGTCCTTGCGCTTTCCGAAGATTTGGGCCACAGCCTCGGATTCGGAGAAGGGATCTCTGCATGTACTTAGAGGAACCCATCAAGCAGATTCTTGAAGATACTCGCGAACTTTGGGACCGCGACACCTCCCGGCCATGGGTTCGCGAAACCTTCAAGAGAATGATCGACTGCAGAACTCCCATCTTGGGCTGGCAACTCTACGCGTCCGAAACTGAGGTGCGACGCGTCTTTCACACTTGCAAGGCCAGATCGTGCCCGAGCTGCGGTTATCGCGCGACGCTTCAGTGGCAACAGGAGCAATCGACGCAACTGCCCGACATTCCCTATTCCGGTCTTGTTTTTACCATGCCCCGAGAACTCTGGCTCATCTTTAAAGAAAACCGCCATTTATTGCATGACCTGCCAACCTTGGGAGCTGAGGCAGTATTGCAATGGATGAACGATAAGCATGGGGTGTGTCCGCTTATCCTCGTTGTTCAACACACATTTGGAAGGCACCTCAATTTCAATGCACACCTCCACATGCTTGTCTCTGCGGGTGGCATGTCGGAAACGAAAGGCCGCTGGCGTGGAGGGCTGAGCTTAAATCCGGTTGGCTTGATGAAATTATGGAGGCACGCGGTAATTGCCTATCTACGTCTCGCTTTCAAAGCAGGACTTCTGAAATCACAATTGACAACAATTGAGCTGAGAACGCTGTTGGCGAATAAATATGAGATAGGCTGGCGCGTTTTTCTGCAAAACCGGATCTCGAAGAGTCATTTCCTGGGATACGCAGCCAGATACATCCGCAGACCGCCAATTGCTCAGCATCGCTTTCGTGAAATTGATGGGCTTCAGGTAAAGTTCGTGACGAAGGATACGGCCACGAAATCGACCATGCTAGACGAAATTCCCAAAGAAGACTTCGTTCAGATTCTGGCAGATCACGTCCCCGACAAATTTTGTCATTCAATCCGCTATTATGGCCTCCTGGCGCCCCGCTCTCGCAACCGTGTTTTCACGTCCTTGTATCGATTAATAAGACAAACACGACGCCCCCGCCCTCGCCCACTCTCCTGGGCCGAACTGATCAGAAAGTCTTTTAACAGGAACCCATTGGTTGATCGTTGCGGGCGGCCAATGCGATACATTGGGCAGTACTTGCCCAACGCAACCTAATCAGCAATCTTGCCCTGCCGAATCGCCCATAAATAAGCTCCGACTCGCGTCTTTTTGCCGCATGACAGCAGAAGATAAGGCCATTCTGCAGCTTAGGGAGCATCGAGCCGGAATTCTTGACGTAAATCACAGCCCTGAAGGCGCTGTTCCTTTCAGAACTGGATTTTTGTTTTTCCTATAGATCAAGCCGCGCTACTGGAAAACGACTGGTCACCCTTGCAACAGGCCGCCTGTGCTAACTTTGCCTCTCACGTCCTGCTCTACGCCGCCGATCATCACGGACGTTCAGTGATTGCGCAGGAAGAAGGGAAAGAATCTAATAGATGTGCTCATCAAGAGGCTTTATGGCGTTTGAGCAGGTAAAACCCGTGCAGGGCCTTCCCGGGTTATTCCGGCCTCAAACACCGCTTGCGCCGCTTTTTAATCCGCGAACTGTGGCCGTGATTGGCGCGACAGAGAAGCCCGGCAGCGTCGGCCGCAGCGTACTACGTAATCTGATTGAGCAGCCTTTCGGCGCTACGATCTTTCCCATCAATCCCAGCCGCAGAAATGTGCTCGGCATTCGCTGCTATCAAGATGTTGCTGCCGTGGGCGAAGCAATCGACTTGGCTATCGTGGTTACCCCTGCAGCTACAGTCCCGGAGGTCCTTCAGGAATGCGTTAACTCTGGAGTGCGGAGTGCGGTCGTGCTGTCCGCAGGTTTTGCAGAACTGGGCGCTGCGGGCAAAGAGCGCGAACTCAAAATCCGCGCGCTCTTGGAATCAAGCAGCATGCGCGTGGTGGGCCCCAACTGTCTCGGTTTAATGAACCCGCGCACTGGATTAAATGCAACGTTTGCGCAATCCAATGCACTTCCCGGCAAGCTTGCCTTCCTCAGCCAGAGCGGCGCGCTCTGTACCGCCATCCTCGATTGGAGCCGCCGTGAAAACGTCGGCTTCAGCGGCTTCGTCTCCGTAGGTTCGATGATCGATGTAAGCTGGGGCGACCTCATCTACCACTTTGGCGACGATCCTTACACCTCAAGCATTTTGATTTACATGGAGTCCATAGCAGACGCGCGGAGTTTCCTTTCTGCTGCGCGCGAAGTCTCTTTGCGAAAGCCCATCATCGTCATTAAACCTGGACGCACTGAAGCCGCAAGACGAGCTGCAGCGTCGCATACCGGAGCACTCACATGCCCCGACGAAGTCTTCGAAGCCGCTTTCCGCCGCTGCGGGATCTTGCGTGTTTCCACCATTGCCGAGTTGTTTGACATGGCGGAAGTCTTGAGCAAGCAGCCCCGCCCTCAAGGGCGTCGCCTGGCCGTGGTTACCAACGCTGGCGGACTGGGCGTGCTGGCCACAGATACGCTTCTGGCCAACGGAGGCGAGCTGGCCCAGCTTTCTGATCAAACCATGGCTGAGCTCAACAAAATTTTGCCGCAAGCCTGGAGTCACGCCAACCCAATTGATACCCTTGGTGATTCCGGCGCTGAACTCTACGTGAAGGCATTGCAACTGGCAGCCCGCGATCCAAACTGTGATGCAGTGCTCTCCATCCTTGCGCCGCAAGCCATGACTGCGCCTCAGGAATCAGCCCTTCAGCTCAGCCAGGCAGCCCAGCGCATCACCAAGCCTTTGGTCGCAAGTTGGATGGGTGGCGCGCGCATGCAAGTGGCGGCAGACACGCTCAACCAGGCTGGAATTCCCACCTTCGACTATCCTGATGCCGCAGCCCGCAGTCTGGCCTACATGTGGCGTTATAGCTCTGATCTGCGCGCCATTTATGAGACTCCGGAATTCGCCGGGGACCTCCCGCAGGACGGCCCAAGGTATGTTGCGCGCATTACTGCCCCCGCTGTGGCCGAGAACCGTGTCATCCTCACTGAACATGAATCCAAGCAGATACTTGAAATCTATGGCCTGCCCCTCACAGCAACAACCGTGGCGTCTTCCCCCGAAGAGGCAGTAAAGGCTGCGGAAACGGTCGGATATCCCGTCGTGCTCAAGCTGCATTCACGCGCCGTCACGCACAAATTTGACCGCGGCGGAGTTCATCTCGATATAAAGGATGCAGCCGTCGTCCGCTCGGCGTTTGCCGCCATGCAAAGCGCGTTTCAACCAGACGGCTCATTTGACGGTGTGACTGTGCAGCACATGTTCAAGGATTCCGGGTACGAGCTGATTCTGGGCAGCTCCACTGACCCGCAGTTTGGCCCTGTGATGGTCTTTGGTCTTGGCGGAAATCTGGTGGAGGTGTTGCGTGATCAAGCCTATGCTTTGCCTCCACTGACCACAACGCTTGCTCGCCGCCTGATGGAAAGGACGCAGATTCTCGCAGCGCTCAAAGGTACGCGCGGTAGAAAGCCCGTCAATCTGGAAGCATTAGAAGAACTGCTGGTACGGTTCAGCCAGTTGGTTGTTGAAAATCCCCGGATCGCGGAAGTTGAAATCAATCCATTACTGGCGAGCGCCAAAGAAATCATTGCGCTCGACGCTCGTGTGATACTTCATGCGGCAAACATCAAAGATGCTGAGCTGCCCCGGCCGGCCATCCGTCCTTACCCTCGCCAGTATGTTTCTCGCTGGACCTCCCAGGATGGTCTGCAGTTCACCTTCCGACCCATTCGACCTGATGATGAGAATCTCATGGTTGAATTCCACCAGCAACTTTCTGAAAACAGCGTGTACATGCGTTTCTTCATCCCGTTGAAGCTGGATTTTCGCACTTCTCACGAGCGGCTGTTCACCAAGTGCTTCATTGACTATGATCGCGAGATGGCGCTGGTGGCGGAATATAGCAATGAGAATGGAGAGCGCCGCATTGCCGGCATTGCGCGCCTGATTCGACAACACTCCAACAATAACGCCGAAGTCGCGTTTTTGGTTGTCGATAAATTTCAGAATCGTGGGCTTGGAACGCAGCTCTTAAGCCTGCTTATTGAGATCGCCCGCAAGGAAGGAATCGACGGGTTGGAAGGCGCCACGCTCTCAGAAAACTACGGCATGAAAGATATGTTTGTTCGCGCCGGATTCAAGTTCAATCCGCCAGAGGATGGTGTAGCAACCGCGTTTTTGTCCCTCCGCTGAATGAAGCTCGCGTTCGCGGATAGTACATTTTGCTGTTGAGATTCTTGTGCCCGGAACAGGGCAGAAAAGGTGGTTGAGCCATCGTTCACGAGACCACGTCCCATTGATCAAGATGCTGCCGCCGCTTCTTTTTCTCCACATACATTGCCTTGTCCGCTTCTGCCAGCATTTCCAGCACGGACGCTAGGGGTGGATGAAAACTGGAGATACCAATGCTGAATGTTACTCGCCAGCCATGCTGCTCCATGGCCGACTGAAGCTGCTCTGCTGCGCGGCGCATGATCCTGGCCGCATCGTTCTGGTGCATGCCTGGCAGCAGGACTGCGAATTCGTCGCCGCCCACCCGGGCCACAACATCACTGGGTCGCAGCGCCCGCGCCAGTGTCGTCGCCGTCAGGGCAAGAACCTGATCGCCCGTCGTATGCCCAAGCTGGTCGTTGACCCATTTGAAGTTGTCCACGTCAACATAGCAGACGCTGAGAGGCGCCTGGTTGCGCTCGGCCATGCTCCTGGCCTGCGATGCCGCTTCAAACAGCGCCCTCCGGTTGCCGATCCTGGTCAATGGATCAACCCGCGAAAGGTCCCGCTCACGCTCATACAGGCGTTTGAGTTGAACAATCATGAGTGTCGCCGCAATGTAGAGCGTCGATAGAATCAAAGCGTCCCAATAAGCCACGCCATTGGGTGCATCCCGCACTCGGACCACAAAACTGCTCACCACGCTCAATATCGCCACCGCCAAGCCCACCCGTTTTCCAATAAACCAGCTAAAAAAAGAAACCGGCACCAGGTAGAACGGTGAAAATTCCAGAAGATAAGTGGAATGCGTAAAGTAGTCGGCCACGGAAATTCCAATAAGCCCGCATATCCCGAGCACTACCAGCACAGGTTTCTGACTCAGGGAGTTTCAACCCGTGCTCTCTCCCTCAATCGCGTTTTGCTCTTATTGCAGAATAGAACGTTCTATCTAAATCATCCTCACCCCGTTGCAATCCCCTGACACTCTTTTGCGGTGGCTTGATTTGCCATGCAA
>DATNDP010000236.1:0-12180 GCA_035553195.1 Candidatus Acidiferrales bacterium | reverse complement strand
TGTCGAGCTTGGCCTTTGCCTCAGTCTTCGTCGCCGGCGCCATCCATGAAAGTGCATCAATGCGCTTGCGGAAGGCGGCAATCAGGTTCGCCACCAAAGCCTGCACCTGCGCCTTGGCCTGTGGCGAGAAGTATTTCTGGGCATAGATTTTTCCCACCGCGTCGCCCAGCAATCCATCAACCACGAATGTGGCTCTTTGCCACCGCGGACGCTGCTGCGGAGTGCCGAACAGCAGCTTTCCGAAAAAGTTGAAGTGCTCCTCCGCCATCGCTTTCGGAAGATAATCCGCGTGATCTTCCACCAGATGGTAAGCCATCCAGTCCTTCCACGTTTCCAGGGGAACGGAAGCGACCAGAGCAGACTCTCCTGCAAACGCTTCTGGCTGCCAGACGGTGAACTGCTGCTGCTTTGCAAGGTCCGCGCCGGCAAAAAATTCTTTCCAGTCCAGGCCCGGCGCCTTGGCGGTGAAGTCAGCCTGCTTCCAGGTGTTGTTGGCTTTGTGGATATCCTCGTTATCGGCCAGTTGGCGATGCTTTTCGGCGATGGAGTGCTCCAGTTCGATAATGCGCGAAGCGCGCGCTTCCGGATCGGTGAAGCCGGCCAGCTTCAGCATGGCAGCCACGTGCTTCTGGTATTCGGTCCGCAGATCGCGCATGTGAGGCGTGTCCGAAAGGTAGTACTCGCGGTCAGGCAATTCCAGCCCGCCTTGTAACAGATAAGCGGCGTAATGCTCGGAGTCGTTGAAGCCGGGCGCTGTCCACAGCCCGAATAAATTGGAAGTGTGAAAATTAGTGTTGTTCAGCGGGTCAACGTCAGCGCGCAGAGAATCGCCCAGGGCGCGCGCAAGCGCCTTCTTGTCCTTGATGGCCGCAATGGCTTGGAGATGAGGACGCAAGGGCGCGAGTCCTTTAGACTCAATCGTCGCCTCATTCATGTAGGACTTGTAAAGATCGGCAATCTTTCGCTCGCTGGAGCCCGCCGCCGCGTTCGATTTGGCCGCTTCTTCAATGAGTGCGGCGGTGCGCTTGTTCGTCAGGTCACCGAGCTGGCTGAACACGCCAATGCGAGCGCGATCCGGAGGAATTACGGCGCGCTTGATCCAGCTTCCGTTGGCGTAATCATAGAAATCATTGCCAGGAAGGACTGAGCGGTCCATGTTGGCAACCGCGATGCCGTGAGTGGCCGCGTTGGAGGGATCAGCGGCTCGTGTTGAGCTGAACGGATATAAAGCAAGAGCGGCCGCCGCGAGCGCAAGAAGCTTATATGCAGTTTTCATAGAGATCCTGGAATTGATAGCACTGTGCCTTAACCCGTCATTTTATAACTTTCATGAGTTCGCCTAAAAATCGGCGCAGAGAGTGCACTCAGATAAATTCTTCGCAGGAGCAGACGGTTAAGCGCGGTGCAAACACGGCACAGCACGGAAAGCCGCATTGAGCACGAGCCCGCCGATGCTTGCTGAAGGTGTCGTACAGAGCCTGCCCTGAGCGACTGAGCAGAGCGAAGCAGTCGAATGGGCGCCCGCCTGTGAGCCTGCCCTTCTGAACGTAACCATGCGAGGAGAAGACCTTCTCCCAATCGAGGATCGAAAGAAGTAACCCGATGCGAGCAGACTCAAACCAAATCAGCTCTTGCCTGGCTCTGGCACAAACTGATAGCCAAGACCACGAATGGTCAGAAGGTGTTTCGGTTTGGTGGGATCCTCTTCTATATAGCGACGCAGGCGGACAATAAAATTGTCCATGGCGCGCGTGTCCGTATCCTCATGCAGGTTCCATACCTGCTCCAGGATTTCTTTGCGGCTCACCGGACGGCCGGCATTCCGAATCAGATAACGCAGCAGTTCGAGCTCCATGACAGTGAGCTGATACAGCTTGCCTCCGCTCGAAAGTTGCAGCCTCTGGAAGTCCACCAGCTTGCCATCAAAGCGGAACTGATCTTCGGCCTGGGATGCGCCTGAATTAGTGGAGCTCTGCTGCCATTTTTTTCTCCGCAGCAGGCTGCTAATCCGGGCCAGCAGGATGTCGAGATTAAAAGGTTTCGGCAAATAGTCGTCAGCGCCACACTCAAAACCTTTCAACACGTCTTCCGGGCGTCCTCGCGCGGTTAGCATGAGCAGAGGAATATAGTTCTGCGCCTGCCGGAGTTCCTGGGCCACGGCGAAGCCATCTTTTCCGGGCAGCATCACGTCGAGCAGCAGCAGTTCAAAGCCAGTGGGGTCGCTCTTCAGGAGATCGAGGGCTTCCTCGCCTGTTTCAGTGAGCGTGATATCGAAACCTTCGGCCTCCAAATTGAAACGCAGTCCTTGCGCTATGTGCTTCTCATCCTCCACGACAAGGACTTTTGTCATACGTGATAAACCCTGCGCAGGCGAAGCGTGAATGTGCTGCCGTGGCCGGGACCCGGGCTTTCCGCCCATACATCGCCGCCGTGGCGGCGGGCGATGGAACGCACGATGAAGAGTCCTAAACCAGTGCCCTTGATGATGTCAGTCCCCCTTCCGGCGACGCGATAAAAGCGTTTAAAGATGCGCTTCAACTCGGGGGCAGGAATTCCCATTCCGTTGTCGCGCACCTGGAGGAGCACAGTATCCATGTCTGGCGTCACCAGGTCCACTGTAATCTGGCGATTGTCGCGCGTGTATTTGACCGCATTTTCCAGCAGGTTGGCGACTGCAGTTCGCAGCTCCTCCTGGCTGCCCATCAGGGTCACGTGTCCGGGAGGTTCCGACCCGAAATGGAGCTCTTCAGGCCTGAGGCCATGGCGCAACACGGCCAAATTTACGCTATCCCGGACGATCGCGGAAAAATTCACGTCCTGCCAGTTCTTCTTGTGGCTGCGCTGGCGGACTTCGCCGGCCTTGAGCACCTGCTCCACTGTGCCCAGCAGGCGGTCAGTATCTTCGAGCATCAGCCGGTAAAAGTCGTGCCGCCGAGCATCGTCTACCTGACGGCGCTCCAGCGTTTCCAGGTATAGGCGTATGGAGGTAATCGGCGTCTTCAATTCGTGTGTGACGGCATTGAGGAAGCTGTCCTGCTGCTCATTGCGGCGAATTTCGCGAACCAGAAAGATCGTGTTCAGCACCATGCCGGCGATAATCACCGAAAAAAAGATGATACCCAGGACGAGCGGCACCACTTCCCGCCAGTTAAGAACGATCCAGGTGATATTGAGAAAGATCGTCAGCCCGACGAGACAGGCGCCGAGAGTAATGAAAAACGCAGTCGCCTTGGCCCGGCTGGTGATGCGCATACAAGCTGAATTTTAGCGGAGATGCAGGGAGATAAAGAAGGGATGAGAATTCCCTCAAATTGAAACGGCCCCCGAGGTGGGGGCCGTTTTGCCAATGGTACTCGTAATTTGCCAATTGCTAGTTGCTGATTTTTTAGTCGTCTCCGCCGGCTGCAGATGGAACCGCCTGCGCTTCAGGCCGTACGATTCTCTTTTGTTCAAGAGCTTCAAGCCGCGGCGCTTTCACGTCCCAGACCAGCCCCAGCATCTTCAGCACGCTGATGGCGTACCAGTTCATGTCGACCTCATACCAGGTGAGCCCATGGCGCGCGGACTGCGGGTGGGCGTGGTGGTTGTTGTGCCAGCCTTCACCGAACGTCAGCACCGCAACCCAGAAGCTGTTCTTGGAAGTGTCTTTGGTGAGGAAACGCCGGCGTCCCCACATGTGAGTAGCCGAGTTTACCAGCCATGTGCAGTGCAGGCCAACAACGGTGCGAAGGAACACGCCCCACATCACAAATTTCCAGCCCCCGACCGCAAGCAGGATGAATCCGACGATCGTAAGCGGAAGCCAGTGCCATTTGCTGATAAACGTGTGGAACTTGTCTTTGCGGAGGTCGGGGATGTAAGGGAGCAGTGCGTCGGAATGGTTGTGCATGACGCGGCCGGTGATGATCCAGCCCATGTGCGCCCAGAAGCCGCCGTCGCGCGGCGAATGTGGATCGCCTTCGACATCAGTATTCTGGTGATGCACACGGTGCGTCGCCACCCAGAAAAACGGTCCGCCTTCCAGCGCCAAGGTGCCGCAGATGGTCAGCAGGTACTCGACCCATTTATAGGTCTTGTATCCGCGATGCGTCAGCAGGCGGTGGTAGCCCATGCCGACTCCCAAACTGCCGGCCACCCACAGCAGCAAAACAGCAACCGCGAGGGCCGACCAACTGAACATGAAGAGCGCGACAATGGCGCCGATATGGAAAGCCACCATGAAAAAAGTGGTCATCCGACTGACGGGTTCTTTGAACGTCCTGTCATTGCTGAGACTCACGAGGTGCATTTCTCCTGATCAAAATCGCAATTGTTCTGATTCCCAAACTATCAGGCGCGAACGCTCTTGTTTGTAATACTTGTGTCATTGTCGGACTTGTGGGCTTAAGCCAGAGAATGTAAGGAGAGAGAAAGCTGTTTCCGTGCGATGTAAGCAGGCGCGCAGCTCTGGAGCTTTTAAATTCAGCACGCATCTGAAAGTCCAACGACCTTCGATTATCACGCGTCCCCGTATTCGAATTCAGTGCCGGAGCAGGCGCTCGAAATTTTGCTTCAAGGTGCGCCACGCAAATAACTGCAACGGGCTGCCTGCAAAAGCGTGCGCAATTGCCAGCACGTTGACGGCACGGAAGTTGCTGTCATTGACGACGGCGTAGGCCGGCTCAGAGTAATGAGGATGAAATTTGTATTTATAGTGCTCCAGCCCTTTGAAGTTGTAGAGAGGATTGGCCGTGGCCTTCATGAAACGGAAGAGAGCCCGCAACCATAGTGGCCCCGGCACTCCCGGCGGAAGAACCGCGGCCGAGAGCGGCACCAGGCCCATGGTGACCTCGCGAAATTGTTCGCGTGCAAAAGTAGCCATTGCGGCATTGACAAGCAATTCGCTCGTTCCAAGCGGCGCCGTCGCAGCATGGGCCCACTGTTCAAAGAGCCATCCCTCGCGGTTGGGCATGGGCGAGCAGAGAAGGTATGCGATCACTCGCTCCCGCTGCGCTGCGATGAATAGACGCCGGTCGGCGAGTTGACCAAAGATGTCTGGTTCGATCAGAAAATGCAGCGGCGGCAGATGTTTGCGGTCGAGCCATTGCTGCCGGATTTCGCGCAACTCGCCGGAGTCCGCGGCGATCTTTGCCGGCATTTCCGCCGCTTGCACTCCCTTGTTGCGGGCACGAGACACTTGGTAACGCAAGGAGGCGTCCGATTTGAGAATGCGCTCCCACCCGGAAGGGTCCCAGTAGGGCAAGGCCCCGATGGCCGCAATGGAATGCGCCGGTGAATCCCTGATCTCGCGAGCAAAGCGCGGCCCAACGTGAAAATAGCAGATCCTTTCGCGTGCGCGCGCCGCATCCAGCTCGAACTCCTTCACCACGGAAGCTACTCTGCGCGGGCTGCACACGGGAGCTCCAGCCACCACCCGTATGCGGTTGGAGGTGATATAGCCGATTACGGCGTCGCGTCTGCGGCTGAACCAATGGTGGATTCCGGGGTTCAGAATTTGATATGCAATCGGATTCAAACTGTGCGCGAACACAAGATGACGCGCCAGCTCGAAATCACTCAGCGCCGATGGGTTCATTTTTGCGGAGCACTCTTGGTCAAGGTGATTAGGCCGCGGCGACCGGATGCGCCCCTAGATAGTTTTCGATTTCGCCGACCTCTTCCCTGCTCAAACGAAAATCCGCTGAGCGCACGATCTGCTTCGCCTGCTCGGCGGAACGCATGCCGACGATTGCGCCGGTCACCACCGGATCGCGCAGCGTCCAGGCGATGGCCACCTCACCGGGCGTGTGTCCATGGCGATCGCCAATTCCACGCAGCACTTCGACCAGCCCAAGATTGCGGGTGAGCAACGGCTCCTTGAAGCTGATGGTGCGGGGACGGAAGTCGTCAGCAGGAAGTTTGGCAATGCGCTCGCGCGTCATCTTGCCGCTGAGCAGTCCGGACTTCATCG
Source organism: Candidatus Acidiferrales bacterium (assembly GCA_035553195.1). Taxonomy (GTDB): domain Bacteria; phylum Acidobacteriota; class Terriglobia; order Terriglobales; family Acidobacteriaceae; genus Angelobacter. Next base: position 6,230 of record DATNDP010000236.1, on the reverse strand, counting down.
GCGAGTACACGATGACGCCGATGCGCTGCTCGCGGCAGAATGGCAGAATTTCCTTTTCAACGTCGCTGGTCACGATGTTGTAGGGCGGCTGCAGGGACGTAATCGGCGCGATCTTCTGCGCGCGCTTCATCTGCGCGACATTGAAATTGGAAACTCCGATCCAGCGCAGCTTCCCTTCTTTTTGCAATTGCGCAACCGTCTGCCAGCCTTCTTCGATTTCCGGCTCGGGATCGGGCCAGTGAATCTGGTATAGATCAATTACGTCGATCCTCAAACGGCGAAGGCTGGCCTCAACTTCGCGGCGAACCGAATCCCTCTTCAGGCTGCGAGAAATCTCCCGCTTTTCGTTCCAGACGAGACCGCACTTCGTGAAGATATAAGGACGGTTGGCTCGCCCGGCAATCGCCTTGCCGACTACCTCCTCTGAGTGCCCCAGGCCGTAGATCGCGGCTGTATCAATCCAGTTGATTCCTGCATCCAGCGCGGTGTGAATAGCTTCAATAGAGTTCTTGTCCTCCTGATGTCCCCAGGAGAATGCCCAGTCGCCTCCGCCCATCGCCCATGCGCCAACGCCAATGGGTGTGATCTTCAAATCAGAGTTACCGAGCTGTCGAGTTTCCATGATTACGTTGCCCTCTGTTACTGCCTTTCAACAACAGAAAGCATTTTACAGGACAGAGATTCACGTATCGCGATCCTGCGAGCACGACTGCGCCGGATGAGTTGTACTCACCCGGCGCTGAAGTGTTCACTTTAATGCTCCTGTGACAGCGTTACGCGGCGATCAGCAAAAAGCCACAAGGCTCTTTGCAACTTCTTTTTTCAAAATGTGATCTTCGCCACCCACCCATCAGTATCCTGTTTTTTCGTTCGCGAAAATGCTCCGGGTGTGGTGGGGAAGTTTGTGGAATCGGTTGCACCGCCAACAAAAGCGCTTCCGGCGCTATCAAGCCGTAGGGAATTAGCAACATCATTCGCCGTGCCTCCCAGATAGGTGGAGAAGAACAGCGCGTTGCCCGTGGCGGAAAGCTTGGTCACAAACGCGTCCTGTGCTCCGGCAAGATGCGCCTGGATGGGGTTGAGGACAGGAAAGTTTGTGGAAGATGTACCGCCGGCGACATAGGCGCGGCCAAAGCTGTCCACCGCAATCGAGCTTGCGCCATCACCGCCGCTGCCACCGAGGAACGTGGAATAGAACAGGCCCCCGCCACTGAGTTGAAACTTGGTTACAAACGCATCGCTGGATCCGTGAAGTGTTTTCTGGAATGCGCCTGAAGTGATCGGGAAATCCGGCGACGAAGCGTTGCCGGTAACGCACGCCCGTCCGTCGGGGTCCAGGGCGATGGCTGTTGCCACATCGTCAGCTGTTCCGCCCAGATAAGTAGAAAACACCAGGGAGCGGCCATCTGCTGAGAATTTGGTCACAAACGCATTGCTTTGATGAGTGTCATGGGGATCGCCAGGAATGACTTGTGCCTTCAACACCCTTTGAAAAGCACCGGGTGTCGTCGGGAAATCAGCGGACTCAGTGGACCCGGTGACGTATGCGTGGAAAGTGGAATCAACGGCGATTCCGTTGCCGATACTCTCAAAAGAACCGTCCAGATAAGTCGAATAGTCGAGGGCTGTTCCCGCAGCATTCACGCGGGTCACAAAGGCGTCTCCGCCGCCATCAGCACAATTCTGGCTGTGGGTGACCGGTTGGAATGCATTCTTGACAGGGAAGTTCGTCGAGCAGGTAAACCCGGTGACGTAGACGCGATGCTGCGTGTCCAGGGCGAGCGCTCTGATTTCGTCGCTGTCGCCGCCGCCGAGCAAGAGCGAATAGGCGAATGATGAACCACTGGGGCTCAACTTGGTAATGAACCCTTCGTTTGCATCTGTCGAGCCCGGGGGCGGCTCAAAGGCTCCTGGGGTTGTGGGGAAATCGGTGGAAAAAGTACCTCCGCCAACATAAGCGCTGCCGAAGCGGTCCACCGCGATGGCGTTACCGAAATCGAATGAGCTCCCGCCGAGAATGGTGGAATAAATCAGGCTGCCACCTGAAGGTGAGAATTTGGTCACAAAGGCATCCGTAAGGAGTTGGTTCCCCTGAGCTGGATTTTTCGTGGGGAATCCAAAGACCGTGCTTCCGGTTGCGTAGGCGTTGCCAAACTGGTCGACAGCAACGGATGCGACCGTATCAAGTGTGTTGCTGCCGATGAAGGTGGAATACGACAGCCTGGGGTCAATGACCAGCGGCAGCTTACGATCTAAGCCAGCAACTTCAAACCCCACCGTCTTATCCTGATGGATGACGTAATGCGCAGCAAGCAAGTGCCGTACACCGTTATTTTCCTGGTAAACCATCGGCTTGAGCTGCCGCACTTCGGCGTCCCGCAACGTGAGTACAAGATCGCCATTCCTGGCCACTCGCATCGACGTGGCTCCTTCCAATCCCAGGGAAATGTTTGCAGGGTCTGCGCCGGGGGAAAGAACCAGGTCGTACTCAATCTCGCCTTCTTTGCCATAGAAAGCGGCATCCACGCCGGGGTAAATACCGCGATAGCGCACCCGAGCGAACGTAGGAATTCCCGTGTGCCAATGCGCGGGATCTCTCCCGATCAGGTAATTGATTTTTCCTGGCAATGGCTGTTCCGCGACTATTTGCGGATTCGCGTTGGCGCCAACCCATTTCAGCCGCAGCGCGGAGATATGAGTTTTGTTTTGCGAATCGCGGGAAGCAAGGGCCAGCACGGCTTCCGCAGGAGTGAAATACATTGTGCCCTGGCCGGCATGAGCAAGAAACCTGACCTGCGAATCCACCTGACCCTGGTTTTGCTCAAAGGAGACAGGCAAACCTTTCAGCGGGGCCACCGAATTTGTTGCGGGTTGCTGAGCCTGGAATGCAGTCTGCAGCGAAAGAACAGCAGCGAACAGACAGATGTTGCGTAGCATGGAAAGCTCCTGGGGGAACTGACGTTACCGATGCTGCGCTGAAACCAGCAGGTGGTCTGGATTGGATGTCTCTAGGTGTAAAAAGCTTGTTTTTAATTCGTAATCCGGGAGTTAGATAGACAGAAGATTATGAGTACAAGACTGCACTTGCCTCAGTCCGTAGTGCCAAGACATGCCCGAGCGCGGCTGAGAAGCAATTCGCGCTCGCGTGTGTTCCGCGTCAGCGATGCGGCGCGCTCAAACTCCGCGCGGGCTTCATCGAGCCTTCCAAGCTTTTTCAGCAGGTCGCCGCGCACGCTGGGCAGGAGATGATAGTTCTCCAGCACGCGTTCCTCAGCCAGCGCGTCCACCAGTTCCAGTCCTGCTGCCGGACCGGATGCCATTGAGACGGCGACAGCGCGGTTCAATTCCACAATGGGCGAAGGCACTACGCGAGCGAGCTCAGTGTAAAGCGCGACGATGCGGTGCCAGTCCGTTTGCTCAAACGTCCGGGCGCGAGCGTGGCATGCAGCAATCGCGGCCTGAAGCATGTAGGGTCCTGGCGTTTTGCCCCGCGCCTCAGAGCAAAGCTTTTCCGCCCGCTCCAGCGCAGCGAGCCCGCGGCGGATCAGCAACTGGTCCCAGCGGGCGCGGTCCTGCTGCAGCAGCAGAATGGGTTCGCCGGACGGCCCCACGCGAGCGCGTGAACGCGATGCCTGAATTTCCAACAAAGCAACCAGGCCGTGAACTTCAGGTTCCTGTGGAGCGAGTTCGGCCAGAATGCGGCCGAGACGGAGCGCATCTTCGCAGAGCGCGGGACGCAGCCAGTCATCGCCCGCCGTGGCCGCGTATCCCTCATTGAACACCAGATAGACAACCTCAAGAACTGATGAGAGCCGCGCGTTCAGTTCCGCTCCCCGCGGAACTTCAAAAGGCACCCGATTCTCAGCCAGAGTGCGTTTGGCCCGTACGATGCGCTGCGCGATGGTGGGCTCAGGCGCAAGAAACGCTCGCGCGATTTCTTCGGTGGTGAGTCCACCCAGAAGGCGGAGCGTCAGCGCGAGCCGTGCATCCCTGGAGAGGACCGGATGGCAGGAGATGAACATCAGGCGGAGAAGATCATCGCCTACATTGTCATCGATGCCAGCATCAAGGTCGGGCACGGTCAACTCCTGTGCGTGAAGTTCGCGGCCCAGCTCCTCATGCTTGCCTTGCAGCCGGGTGTTCCGGCGGAAGTGGTCAATAGCTCGATGTTTGGCAGCGGTCATGAGCCAGGCGCCCGGATTTTCCGGTACACCTGACTCCGGCCACTGCTCAAGAGCGCTCACAAGCGCATCCTGCGCCAGGTCTTCAGCCAGGCCCACGTCGCGAACCATGCGCGTGAGCGCGGCAATCAGGCGCGGCGATTCCATTCTCCAGACGGCGTCAATCGCACGATGTAGATCGGTGGCAGGCACTGCCACCGATCACATCATTTTTGCACCGTCTGCGCAACTTCGCTCTGTTCCGGCGCGCAAGCTTTCTCAAAGTCCTCCGGCCCAAACATCTGCCGCACCTCGGTTTCGCCTTCCCATCCAGGCCAGTGCTTTTTGTGCAACTCCATGAATTCCACGGCAGATTTGATGGCCGCTTCCTTGGACGGCAGCTCAAACTGGGCATAGCCGCCAATAATTTCCTTGGCTTCAGTGAAGGGCCCGTCAATCACGTTCACCTTGCCGCTAGAGAGCCGGACGCGCGCGCCCAGCGCTGTTGGTCCCAGGCCACCGGTGCCCAGCATGATACCCGCGCGAGTGGCTTCTTCACCGAGCTTCTGAATGGCCTCCATCAATGCTGCCGGCGGATTTCCCTGCCCCTCGCGGTGCTTCACGATCATCATGTAACGCATCTGTTTTATCTCCTTCTTGATTGCGGTAATTTTCGTTCTGAGCCGGTATCTACTTTCTGCGGCTCTATAATCCAACGAACGACATAAGCTGAAATCGACACGCGGTCGCAACTTTTTCTGGCAGCAATTCTTTTTTGGCTAGCGTTTCTTTGCCGCCATCTCCGCGCGCAGACGTTCTTCCTGTTCGCGCAGCTCAGGACTGAACTCAGCGCCGAACTCTTCAAGCTCAAATACGGGACGGATCTCAAGTTCGCCGCCGCCTTCGTGGGGGCTAGGGCAACGCTTGGCCCACTCCAGAGCCTCTTCCATAGACCGTACCTGCCAGAGCCAGAACCCGGCGATGAGTTCCTTGGTCTCAGTGAAGGGCCCATCAACGACGGTGCGCTTATCGCCTGAAAAGCGCACGCGCTTGCCTTTTGAGCTGGGGTGCAGTCCCTCGCCGGCGAGCATCACACCGGCTTTCACCAGCTCCTCGTTAAATTTTCCCATGTCAGTGAGAAGTTTCTGGCTGGGCATCACGCCGGCTTCAGACTCCTTGTTCGCTTTCACGATTACCATGACACGCATTTGTCTCCCTCCTTGTCACTCCACAATGGCCTGCTCCTACTCTAACGGCGAACGGCAGACAGCCAAATCGACAGACCCAAAAAGTTTTTCTGTGGCCACTCGGTTGCTTTGAGTTCTTAGCCAACTGAGATCAGGCGAGCACAGAAGGAGGATTTGCAGTACCGGGGTGGAGCAGGCCCAAAAGGCCTGCGGCAAGAGGAACTAACTTCATTGTCCGCCTGACTCTCCCCCGAACGACTCACCATCCCGAGCCGAAGCCTTGTTGACTCTTGAGTTCAGATGATCCTTCGGGCGAAGGTGAGGGAACGGCTCCGCTGCAGCTTCGCGGAAGCGATGGACTCGCTCAGGATCGTACCTTCCGTTTGAGCTTCGGACGCGCATCGGGATCCAGCTCCCATCCAAAATCTTATTGCCACTCTAAACTCAGGTCCGCCCAGTCCCGGGTTTTCAGCAAGAATGAGCAGTGCCAGGGTGGAGCAGGGCTTTAGGCCTTTTTAAGCGGACCATGCAGCATCGGGTAGGAGGGTGAAGCACGCCTATAGGCCTTTTAATTTCCACCATGCAGCATGCAGTGCCAGGGTGGAGCAGGCCTTTAGGCCTTTTAATTTCCACCATGCAGCATGCAGTGCCAGGGTGGAGCAGGCCTTTAGGCCTTTTAAGCGGACCATGCAGCATCGAGTAAGAGGGTCGAGCAGGCCTTTAGGCCTGCGGCCGGGCTGCAGAAGAAAGCGGCTTTAGCCGCTGAGGTGCCGGATCAAGTTTGAAGGCAGGATTGGCGGAGCTGTATGGATATTCTTCAGCCTTTTGTACCATGCCTCGCTTCACCGGTTCTGCCAGATGTAATCTTGGTAGCGCCCATACT